>JAAVIF010000079.1 GCA_014799365.1 Oscillospiraceae bacterium | reverse complement strand
TTTCTTTAATAGACCTGTTCGATAACCGGAGAAGTGCCGGATTGCGCAGGATTTTTGGCGAAAGGCAAAGTGTGCCGAACGCCGCTGTACTGTATGTACCGCAAGTGAGGTACACAAAGCCTTTTGCAAAAAAGACAAGCAAGACGGTGCTTCGGAGGCTACCGAACAGGTCTAATATATTTCTATGAGGAGAGATCGTAAAATGGGCAGATTATTCGGAACGGACGGCGCAAGAGGGGTAGCGGTTACCGAGCTTACCTGTGAGCTTGCAATGCAGATAGGCAGGGCGGCTGCAACGGTTTTGACAAAGCACAAGGCCGACAGTGCCAAAGCCAACATTTTAATAGGAAAGGACACAAGGATTTCCTCCGACGTATTGGAAGCGGCTTTGATCGCGGGTATAACCTCGGTCGGCGTTGACGTTCAGCTTTTGGGCGTAGTGCCTACTCCCGCGGTGGCGTATCTCGTGACCGAGCATAAAGCGGACGCGGGAGTTATGATCTCCGCTTCTCACAATTCCGTTGAGTATAACGGAATAAAGCTTTTTTCGGGAACGGGCTTTAAGCTTCCCGACAGCGTTGAGGAGGAAATAGAGGAGCTTATACTTGACAAGCCCGAACAGATACAGCTTAAAAACGGCTGTGATATAGGCAGGGTAAGCGTTATTTCAACCGCCGCCGAGGAATATATCGAGCATTTGAAAAGCACAGCGGACTGTTCCTTTGACGAGCTGACAGTGGCTGTTGACTGTGCCAACGGAAGCGCGTCGGTAACGGCGGAAAAGCTGTTTACGGACCTTGGGGCAAAGTGCATTATGCTCAGTGATACGCCGGACGGCTGCAATATAAACGACAACTGCGGCTCAACTCATCTTGAAAATTTACGCGATTTTGTTATGGAAAACAAGTGCGATCTGGGTATTGCCTTTGACGGTGACGCGGACAGATGCTTAGCCGTAGACGACAGCGGAGATGTTATAGACGGAGACAAGCTGATAGCGATAATCGCCGATTATATGAGGGAAAAGGAGACCTTGAAAAAAGATACGGCGGTAGTTACCGTAATGAGCAACCTGGGATTTCATACATATATGAAAGAAAAGGGTATCAATACCGTTTGTACCGCTGTGGGCGACAGGTACGTGCTTGAAGAAATGCTGAAAAACGGCTATAATATAGGCGGCGAGCAGTCGGGACACATAATATTTTTGGATCACGCCACTACGGGCGACGGACAGCTTACCGCGGTTCAGCTTATGAATCTGCTGGTTATGCGCCGTAAGAGCCTTTACCGCCTTACTATGGCAATTCATGATTACCCGCAGCTGCTTGACAATGTGGTAATATCCGAGGACAAAAAGGGAAAGTGGGATAAAATTCCCGCTATTACCGATATTATTGAACGGGCAAAGGAGTCAATGGGTGACAAAGGAAGGATATTGGTAAGAGAGAGCGGAACGGAGCCGTTAGTAAGAGTTATGGTGGAGGGGATAGACGACCAAGCGGTGCAGTACTGGACAAATCAAATTTCCGATACCATTGACAGAGAGCTTGGCATAGAACTGCCGGAATAAAAAAGGACATTAAATGAGAATTGCAAAGGACTGGCAGGACTACTGCCTTATAGATACATCAAAAGGAGAACGTCTCGAACGGTGGGGAAACGTTACCCTTATACGTCCCGACCCTCAGATTATATGGGAGTGCAATACACCTGCCAAGGAGTGGAGCAATCCCCACGCGCGGTATATCCGTTCGTCGTCGGGAGGAGGGCATTGGGAGTACGCAAAATCGCTTCCCGAAAGCTGGACGATAAAATACAAAAAGCTTACCTTTATGGTCAAGCCCACGGGATTTAAGCACACGGGGCTTTTCCCCGAGCAGGCGGTCAATTGGGACTACTGCACGGAGCTTATAAAAAACGCGGGAAGACCCGTAAAGGTGCTTAACCTTTTCGCGTATACGGGCGGAGCTACTCTTGCCTGCGCGGCGGCGGGAGCGAGCGTCTGCCATTTGGACGCCGTAAAGGGAATGGTGGAATGGGGAAAGCAGAACGCCGCATTAAGCGGACTGTCCGATAAGCCCATACGCTGGATAACCGACGATGCCATGAAGTTTTTGGGCAGAGAAATAAAGCGCGGTAACAAATACGACGGTATAATCCTCGATCCGCCAAGCTACGGCAGAGGTACAAACGGCGAAATGTGGAAGCTGGAGGACTGCATACACGAGCTTATGCTTCGCTGCTCCGAGGTGCTGTCGGAGAATCCCTTGTTTATTCTTTTGAACAGCTATACGACGGGGCTTTCCCCGTCGGTTATGGCGTATTTGCTGAAAATGACGGTGGGACGTCACAGGAGGATAGACGTGGACGCGGAGGAGATCGGACTTGCGGTCAAAAACACGGGACTTGCCATTCCCTGCGGAAATACGGCTATTGTCAGATTTTAGAAGGTGCGGAACACAGATGAATATAATTGAAGTAAAAGACCTTTCCTTTGAATATCCCATAACGGACGATGAGGGAAATGTTATAGGCGGGAATAAGGTTCTCGAGAATATAACATTAGATATACCAAAAGGGCAGTTTGCAGCGATATTGGGACATAACGGAAGCGGCAAATCCACCTTGGCTAAGCACTTTAACGGTATGCTGCTTGGAAATTCGGGCAAGGTTTACGTTAACGGCATCGATACCGCCGACGACGATAAAATATATGATGTAAGGCAAACGGTGGGAATGGTTTTCCAGAATCCCGACAATCAGCTTGTGGCTACAATTGTTGAGGAGGACGTGGCCTTTGCGCCCGAAAATCTGGGGTTGCCCCCCGCGCAGATAAGAGAACGTGTGGACGAAGCCTTAAACGCGGTGGATATGTACAAGTACCGTTTACACTCCGCGCATCAGCTTTCGGGAGGTCAAAAGCAGCGTATCGCCATTGCGGGAGTTATTGCCATGCGCCCCGAATGTATAGTTCTGGACGAGCCTACCGCGATGCTTGACCCAAAGGGCAGAAAATCCGTAATGAAAACAATAAAACGCTTAAACAGCGAATTGGGTATAACTATTGTGCTGATAACCCACTACATGGACGAGGCGGCGCAGGCGGAGCGTGTTGTGGTAATGGACAGCGGCAGGATAATAATGGACGATGTGCCGAAAAAGATTTTTTCTCAGGTGGACAGGCTCACCGAGGTGGGATTGGACGTTCCGCAGGTTACGCAGCTGGCTTATGAGCTTAAAAAAGAAGGTGTGGATATTTCTCTTGAAGTGCTGACGGAGGAAGAGATGCTGGAGGAAGTTTCAAGGGTGATGTCGCTTAAATAGGATTCACAATGACATTGTCTGCTTGACCGATACGATGTAAAATCCGATGCAGGAGGATATTCAAAGGTGATAGATTACAGTATTCAGAATAAAAAGGCATGGGAATATAACGCCTACGAGTTTTGGGTCGAACATTCGGGTACGCCGGCGGAAAGAGCGAAAAAGGATTTGGAAAATCCTATCGGAATGTTGAAAAAATATTCCGGTTACTTTGATACTTATAACGGTATTAAAATAGCAAACATATGCGGCTCCTGCGGAAAGAAGGCTGTCCCTTTGGCTGTTTTGGGGGCGGAAGTCACTGTATTTGATATTTCGGAGGATAATAAGAAATATGCGCTTGAAGTCGCGGCAGCCGCGAAGGTTGACTTGAATTTTGAGGTATGTGATATATTGGAGATAGATACGGTGAAGTACGGAAACTATTTTGATGTAGTGTTTATGGAAGGCGGCGTATTGCATTATTTTCATGACATTGACGAATTCATGGGCATTATGTACTCTTTGCTTAAGGACGGCGGCAAAATGATATGCAGCGATTTTCACCCGTTTAAAAAAATATCCGATATATTGAATTTTCAACAGCCGGATATGAGTTACTTTTCAACGGAAATTTTTGAAGGAGAAATGGCGCACGCCCCTTTTTTTGAAGAAAGTATCAGAAAGCAGATGCCGCGGTGCAGTTACAGAAAATATACAATAAGCGAGATAATCAATTCGGTCATTAACAGCGGTTTTACATTGAAAAGGTTTGACGAACACCCTGCTTGGACAAATGAAAAGGTGCCGGGAGAGTTTACTGTTGTGGCGTATAAATAATTTCTGATGATTTGCCGTATCGAAATTCCGTCATCTATTACAGCGGTAGGATTTTATAAAAAATTGGCTGCAGCTATAAAAACGGGTTCGATACCGTTGACGATGAACAATTATACAGATTGGAAAAATTTCGTTAAATTCCGAGAATATGAAAAGAACAAAAAAGGAAACATCTGATGAACGCAATAGAAACAAAAAACCTGACCTATAAATACAGCATAGGCACTCCCTTTGAGACCACCGCCGTGGACAATGTAAGCCTTACGATAGAGCAAGGGGAGTTCGTAGGGGTAATAGGTCATACAGGCAGCGGAAAGTCAACGCTTATACAGCACCTTAACGGTCTTTTAAAGCAAACCTCGGGCGAGGTTCTTATAAACGGCAGAAATATATGGAGCAAGGACGTAAACATCAAGGATATACGCTTTGAATCGGGACTTGTGTTTCAGTATTCCGAGTATCAATTGTTTGAGGAAACCGTTTACAAGGATATAGCCTTCGGGCCGAAAAATATGGGACTTGACAAGGACGAGATCGACAAGCGCGTAAGAAACGCCGCAAGGCAAATGGGTCTTGGCGATGAATTGCTGGAGCGTTCGCCCTTCGATCTGTCGGGAGGACAGAAAAGACGCGTCGCCTTGGCGGGAGTTATCGCTATGGAGCCTAAGATACTTATACTTGACGAGCCCGCGGCGGGGCTTGATCCCGCAGGCCGTGACAGAGTGCTGGAGGAGATCGCGGGGTATCACAGAAATTCGGGTACAACCATTCTGCTTGTTTCCCACTCTATGGAGGACATTGTAAAATACGCCGACAAGGTGCTTGTAATGAACAGGGGGCAGCTCTTTTGCTATGAGGATACGGACAAGGTTTTTTCAATGTCAAAGGAGCTTCAGCTGATAGGACTTGACATACCTCAGATAACCAAGCTTTCACATTTGCTTGCCGAAAACGGCATAGATATAGGCAAGGATGTTTACACGGTGGAAAGAGCGAAAGAAAGACTGCTGAAAATATTAAAAGGAACGAATGTATAAATGCTTAAAGATATAACAATAGGACAGTTTTTTCCCGGCAACTCGGTAATACACCGTATGGACAGCCGATTTAAGATAGTGCTTGATATTCTTTATGTGGTGATACTGTTTGTTGCGGATAACTTTATCTCCCTTGCGACAGCCGGAATATTCATACTTATGGCGTACGCGGTGTCGGAAATTAAGCCTGTGATGATGCTGAAAAGCTTAAAGCCGTTGATGCCCATTATTCTGTTTACCGCTGTTTTGAATTTGTTTTTTGTAAAAGGAACCGATGAACCTGTGGTGAGCTGGTGGATAATCACCATATATTGGGAGGGAATATCCACCGCAATATTTATGATAGTCCGCATTGTATGCCTGATCATAGGCATGTCACTGCTTACCTATACCACCTCGCCGATAGTGCTTACCGACGCTATCGAACGGCTGTTATCACCTCTTAAGAAAATCAAGCTTCCCGTTCATGAGCTTGCCATGATGATGACGATAGCCTTAAGATTTATACCTACCCTTATCGAAGAAACCGACAAGATAATGTCCGCTCAAAAGGCAAGGGGCGCGGACCTTGACACGGGCGGGCTTATGAAACGCGCAAAGGCACTGATCCCGATTCTGATACCGCTTTTCGTGTCCGCGTTCAAACGCGCCAATGAGCTTGCAATGGCTATGGAGTGCCGCTGTTACAGAGGCGGCGAGGGCAGAACAAAGCTCAGACAGCTTAAGGCTCGGCCCATGGATTTTATGATAACCATGCTTATGCTTACGGTATTGGGCTTTGTTATTATCGACAATATGGTGTTTTAATGAAAAATCTGAAATTCACTATCGCATATAACGGTACAGCCTATAACGGCTATCAGAGTCAGCCTAACGGAAACACCGTTCAGGATAACGTGGAAAAGGTATTGTCAAGGCTGCTGAATCAAGATGTGACGATAAACGGCTGTTCGAGAACCGACGCGGGAGTTCACGCACGTGAATTTGTATTCAACGTAAGGTATGACGAAGCTTTAAGCGGTATTGACGAAAAGGGCTTAACGGCCGCCATGAACGGCCTTCTTCCGAGGGATATAGCGGTGCTTTCCTGCGAAGCGGTCCATGAAAGCTTTCACGCAAGATTTGACGCAAGGGGCAAGGAGTATTTGTATATAATAGATACCTCGCCCGTAAGAAACGTTTTTTCCGAAGGCTTTGCTTTGCATTATCCGTATGAAGCCGACATCGAAAGAATGCTTTGCGCCGCAAAGGAAATAGTGGGTACTCATGATTTTGCCGCGTTCTGCAAGGCGGAAGCAAAGGAACACTTAAAAACCACGGTAAGAACGGTAAACGATATAAAAATTGTACGAAACGGCAATTTTATTGAATTTTACGTCAGCGGAGAGGGTTTTCTTCACAATATGGTGAGAATAATAGTAGGAACGCTTATATACGTAAATGAGGGAAAACGAAGCATTGAAGACGTAAAAGCCGCGGTGGAAAGCGGAGAACGCGAAAAAGCGGGTAAAACGCTTCCTCCCTGCGGACTTTATTTAAACAAGGTTTTTTATTGAAATAAATTCAATGGAGAGCGGAAAAATACCTTAATTTACGGGAAAGGAGAATATAATGCCGGAAAAGGAAAGCTCGGGCGTCAAAACCTCCGATTTGACCGAATACAGAAAAAAAAGAAAGAGAAAAAGATTATACAAAAAGCTTGTTATAATGGGTATTGTCAGTATAGCCATAATTATTGTCGCGGTCAACTTTTCCGCGATAATAGAACCCTTGCGCGGAATCGCCTCGCGTATTGAAACCAAGACCTCCGACGACGTCGGATTTCCCATTAAGCTTCCGGGAAGTGCTTCATACTCCTTTGACAGCTTTGGCGACAGCTTTTTCCTTCTTACCGATACATATCTGTACACCTTCGGTATCAACGGCGGTCAGTATTACGCTTTAAGACACGGCTATTCAAATCCCAACCGATGTTCAAATACAAAACGTATCCTTTTGTACGACAAGGATTACGGAGATTTTTCACTGTATAACAAAACCAGCGTTATTTATACCGCAAGCGTTGAGGAAAAAATAGTTTTCGCTTCCTTAAGCGGGAGCGAATCTGCCGCGATAGTTACAAATTCGGACAGATATTCAAATATAATTTACATTTACAACGGCAACGGCGAGTGGAAGTACACAAGAAAGTTCACGGACGAAAACGTTATGAACGTTGAGTTTTCCTCGGATGAAAGATATATTTACGTAAGCGTGATAGGCGTTGAAAACGGTGATATATATTCGGCTGTTTATAAATACGATACCACCAGTGAATCGGACGCGGTCTGGAGCTATAAGCTTTCAAGACCGTCGCTGCCGGTTAAAATGAACGTGGCAAACGGAAGAGTAAGGATAGTTTATGACAACTGCGCGCTTTCTCTTAATGAATCGGACGGAACGGCCGTTGGCGAAAAGGAATTTCAGGGAACCGTGCAATGCTGTGATTTTTCCTCGTCGAGACTGAGCGTTATTTATCTTGATTCCGCAACAAACAAGAAGGTCATGACGATTTTTGACAATGATATGACTCCTATTTCTTCAAGGGTAGTGGCTCCTAATATAAACCGTATTGTGGCCGACGGGGTAAATATGTATATTGTGGAGGCGGGTACTCTTTACGGGTTTGATTCGGAGACGGAAATCATTACGGAAAAAAGTCTTAATGATGATTACGTGTCGTTTGTTAAAATAGGGAATTCCGTTTTATTGTTAGGATATGACTCGGTAGATATAGAATATATTTAAAAAAGCGTGGAATGTGTTTATAAAGAAAGGAGCAATTTGCAATGGGAACACAATTTTTTTGGATATTTGACGCGGCGGTGGCTGCCATATTTATAGGATTTATTTTCGTAGGGATAAAAAAAGGCTTTATTTCGGTACTGCTGAGCTTTATTGCTTTGGTTCTCGCTTTTTGTACCGCGCTTTTTACAAGCGACGGTATCGCGGTGTCGGTTTACGACAATATTATATCCGACGCCGTTACGGACGAGGTCAGTGCTCAGATCGACGGCTTTATGAGCGGCGGAATCATTTCCGATCTCAGAAAAGTTGATATGAGCAAGGCAAAGGTAAACGGAAAGGCGGTTTCGGATATTATCACAGTGGCGGAAAATGTCGGAAAGGTAAGCATTGATCTGTCCAAACTGGATTTAAGCGAAACGGGTATTGAAAACATCGATCTTTCTTCCTTGGGAATATCTTCGGAGGATTCGGATTATTCCTCGGTCAATCTGGGAATGGTCGAATATTTATCTACCGACGCTGAAAAATACGGCTTTGATACGTTGATCTTAAGCTCGGTTTTAGCGGAAAAAATTTCCGAAGGCACGGCTCTCGGCACCATGACCAATATAATAAACGATATTAAAAATTCGCTTCCGTCATTTGTTACGGGGCTTTCCGATAAAACGGACAGCTCGGAAGATTCCGTTATGGAAAAAATTATCGTAACCGCGCTTTATACCGCCAATACCGATAATTTGGCCCATGACATTGCCGACAATATGATAAGACCCACATTGCTGGTTCCTATGCGGGCATTGATTTTTGTAATTATTTTTGTTATAATAATTATTGTTATAAATTTACTGTCAAGGCTGTTCAGGACGGTAAACCATATACCGGTAATAGGAGGCGTCAACAAGCTGTTCGGCGCCGCTGCCGGATTTGTCCAAGGCGCGATCGTGATATTCCTTGTTTGTATTTTTGTGCAGGTGATCATTTCGCTTACCGGAAACGAAATAATTTTCCTGAATACAATGACGATCGACGAAACTTATATTTTTAAGCATATATATTACTTTGATTTTCTTGATTTTATGGCATAAAAAAATATGGCAGAACAAAGGAGGACTACTCTGTTATGATGATGTGTGAAAGGTGCAAAAAACGTCCCGCGGTTGTGTTTATTACCTCTTTGCAGGGTGATAAAAAGCGCAATGAGGGTTTGTGCCTTAAATGTGCGAAGGAGATAAATATTCCTCAGGTAAGCGAGTATATTAAGCAGCTCGGTATCAACGAGGACGACCTTGAAAACGAAATGGAAATGCTCTTCGGCTCCGATGAATTTCAGTCGCTTTTGGACGAATCCGAAAACGACGATGGCGGCGAAGAGGACGTGGACGGCTTTAAGTCGGGCGGCGCGGGCATTATTCCGCCTTTTTTGAGGGGATTTTTTGAAAATACGTCTTCCTCTTCCGGGAGCGATGATAAAAAGGAATTAAAAGACGGCATTGTGAACATGGACAAGGAAAAAGATAAGGATAAAAAGGAAAAAGAAAAGAAGTCCAATAAAAAACGCAAGTTCCTGGACACCTTCTGTACAAATATTACCGCCAAAGCAAAAAGAGGCGAGCTTGACAAAATTATCGGCAGAGAAAAAGAAATTTACAGAGTGACGCAGATACTTTCACGCCGTACAAAAAACAATCCCTGTCTTATAGGCGAGCCGGGCGTGGGCAAGACCGCCATTGCGGAGGGTATCGCTCAGAAGCTGGCCAATAACGACGTTCCTTTCAGATTAAGAGGAAAGGAGCTTTATTTGCTTGACCTTACGGCCCTTGTGGCGGGAACTCAGTTCAGAGGTCAGTTTGAAAGCCGCGTCAAGGCTCTTATCGACGAAGTAAAAAACGCGGGAAACGTGCTTTTGTTTATCGATGAGGTGCATAATCTTGTGGGTACGGGCGACAGCGAAGGAACGATGAACGCCGCCAATATGTTTAAGCCTGCGCTGTCAAGGGGAGAACTGCAGGTTATCGGTGCTACCACATTTGACGAATACAGAAAGTATATTGAGAAGGACAGCGCGCTTGAACGCCGTTTTCAGCCCGTGACCGTAAACGAGCCGAGTATTGAGGATACAGTGGAGCTGTTGAAGGGAATAAAGAAATACTATGAGGAGCATCACGCTATCCATGTTTCCGATGAGATACTGCGTTCCTGCGTTGTGCTTTCCGAGCGTTATATAACCGACAGATATTTGCCCGACAAGGCGATAGACCTTTTGGACGAGGCGGCCGCCTGCGCCAGCATAAAAAGCGAGGACTTGGCGGAATACGAGGGCTTGAAGCTGGAAAACAAGGAGCTTGAAAGAGAGCTTACCGATCTGTCCGCCGAAACCGAAAATATCAATTACGAGCGTATAGCGGAAATTAAGACCGAAATGTCCAAAAACGAGATACGAATTAAAGAGCTTGAGCCTCTTGTAACTCAGATAAACGTTACGGAGGAGGACGTTTCAAAGGTCATCGAGCTTTGGACGGGTATTCCGGCAAGCAAGATCATGGAAAACGAGTTTAAAAAGATCATCAAGCTTGAAGACGTTCTGAAGAGCAGGGTCATAGGTCAGGATACCGCCTGCGAGCTTGTGGCGGCGGCCATAAAGCGCACAAGGGTACAGCTTTCCACTAAACGCCGCCCCGCTTCATTCATATTCGTGGGGCCGACGGGCGTGGGCAAGACCGAGCTTGTAAGAGTGCTTGCGGAAGAAATGTTTGACACGGTGGATCCTCTTATCAGACTTGATATGAGCGAATATATGGAGAAATACAGCGTAAGCAAGATAATCGGCTCACCTCCCGGATATATCGGCTACGACGAAGCGGGACAGCTTACCGAAAAGGTTCGCAGAAAGCCCTATTCGGTAATACTCTTTGACGAGATAGAAAAGGCTCACCCCGACGTTATGAATATTTTGCTTCAAATTTTAGACGAGGGCAAGGTCACCGATTCTCACGGCAGGACAGTAAGCTTTGAAAACACCGTTATTGCCATGACCTCAAACGCAGGCTCTTCCAATACGTCTTCGGGAGGCTTGGGCTTCGGAAAATCCGAGGGAGATATTTCAAAAGAGCGGGCAATGAATGCTCTTAAGGAATTTTTGCGTCCCGAATTTTTGGGTAGGATCGACGAGATCGTCGTGTTTAATCCCCTTACCGAGGAAAATTACGCAAAAATCGCAAAGCTTATGCTTGAAGAGATGAAAAAGGCACTTTCCGAGAAGAATATCGAGCTTAAGATAACCGAAGCGGCGTACAAAACCATTGCTTCCAAGGCGTACGGCGGCAAGTACGGCGGACGTGACATAAGACGGGTTATCCGCCGCGAATTGGAGGACAAGGTGGCGAATCTTGTGGTTTCAAAGGGCGAAGCGGGTATTTCCGAGGTCAATGTTTCCTCCAAGGCGGGAGAATTGGTGGTGTCATAATGAAAACCGCTGTAATAACGGGAGGAAGCGGCGCAATAGGCAGCGCGCTTGTGGAGGAGTTTGCAAAGGATCACCGTGTGGTTTTTACCTACCTCAATAACAGGGAAAAAGCGGTAAGTATCGCCGAAAGGTACGGTGCCGAAGCGATACGCTGCGATCAGACAAACGATCTTGATATAAAAAAGCTGCTTGATACGATCAATTCCTGCGATTTGTTGATAAATAACGCAGGGATAGGCAGTGTGGGGCTTTTTACCGATATTTCCTATCAGGAAATGCACAAGGTGGTAAATACCGATCTTTTGGGCGTTATGTCGGTAACAAAGTCGGTCTTGCCGCTGATGATAAGGGAAAAAAACGGCTGTATAATCAATATTTCCTCCATATGGGGAGTATACGGAGGCTCCTGCGAGGTGGTCTATTCGGCTGCCAAAGCGGGGATAATAGGCTTTACAAAGGCTTTGTCAAAGGAAACCGGCTGCTCGGGCGTAAGAGTGAACTGTATTGCACCCGGACTTATCGAAAGCGAAATGAATTCTCATTTGACAAAAGGGGAGATCGGCGAATTTGTAAGCGGTACTTCCTTGGGAAAAATAGGTACGGCAAAAGACGTGGCTTTGGCCGCGCGGTATTTGTCGGAGGCTGAGTTCGTTACCGGGCAGGTTTTGGGAGTTGACGGAGGATTTTGGGGATAAAGCCCAAAATAACTGAAAATGCTTAACGAGACTATTCGGAAAAAATACCGGGAATTGAAAAGCTCCGGAGAACGCTGTACAAAAAGCGGAGAAGAAAAGCGTTCAAGCGATCTGGTGGCCGCGGAATATATGAGGTATTTGATAGACAGCGGAGAAGTGCGTGATTTTGAGGATATATGCTTTTGCATGTGGAATATCTCCGACTGCCGCGCTTTACTGCGGGACAGCGAGAACGAGTATCTTAATCACGTTAGCTTTGCGGAGTACGTTTCAAAAGGCGAAAACAAATACAGGTTCTGGACGGTGAGCGACACAACGCAGCGTTTTACTTTGATTTCGGGCGGTCATGGTGATTTTTGGCAGGAGCTTTATAGGGACGCCGCCGAAAAATCCGCTGTTACCGATGAAAATTACCGTATTGCCTATGAAGCGCACAGAGCCGCAATGTCGGTTCACCCCGCGCTGAATATTTCAAGCGGCTTTTTGCTGTACGCGGATAAAAAATTTGCGGAATTTCTTGATGTCGTTAAAGAGCGCGAGGAGTATGATTTTTACAGGCTTATTTACTTGTCCGCCGTTATAAAGGCTTTCGGAAGAACGGAGCTTGATATTGAGAGCCTGTGCTATGGTTTTTTTAAGTATCTTGATAAAAAAGACGAGCCTTGCCGGTATCTTTTGGGTGAATGGGGTCAGCTTAACCGTCGGCGCAGTGAAAAGAACCGCGCAGAGATCGGTATCAAGGCGGCTGTAAACGCTTTGATAGATACGGGTGAGATCAAGAGAGCGAAAACGCTTTATAATGAGGCTAAAGGCTTCGGATTATCGGAGAACGCTTACATAAATAAAAGAATTGGGATATAGAATGGTTTATAAAATTCGGTGCGTTGAAAACGAAGAACAGCTAAAGGCTGTTTTGGAGCTTTGTTACTCTATTCTCGGAAACCATTTGAAGAATGTTGACAATTACAGGTATGAGGATTGGAAAAAACGGTTGGAGAAGGATAATGAGCTTTTAATTTTCGCGTGTGAAAGCGAAAAGGTCGTTGCTGCTGTACTCGGACGGAGGGAAAGTGACGAAAGCTTGGTTTTGGGTTTTGTCGCCTGTGACGAAAAATACCGTGGGCAGGGAATAACCAAAGAGCTTATGGCTCGGTTTGAAGACAATGCCGAAAAAATGGGTTTTAAGTACATTACGCTTGGTGCCGATGACAAAGTGACGGGCTTTTATGAAAAGTGCGGGTATAAAATAATAAATGAGGTACATGGGCAGAAGATATATCAAAAGCTGTTGCAATAAACCGTGAGAATATTTTATTCAAAATAAAAAGCACTTTGAAAAATCAAGGTACTGTACACTTTATTTAAACAGATAGCAGTATACGTTTTTTTGTTGACATAGTCATCGAAAAATGGTATAATAACATAAAGGAGATGATATTATTGAGTACAAAGGAGCTTGCTTACAATATTATTGATAACTTGTCCGAGGAACAGCTTTCAGCGTTTGTGTCGCTTTTTGGATTAACTATTGAAATTCCTAACGAAGAAACACAAGCAGCCATGCTGGAGGCAGACAGAATAGCTAATGACCCAAATGTTAAAGGATTTACAAATACCGATGATTTGTTTAAGGAACTTCTGTCATGAAATATGAAATTAAGTATACCACGCAGTTTAAAAAGGATTTAAAGACAGCGGTAAAACAAGGTTATGATTCGGAGGAAATTAAACGGGTAGTTGATCTGATTGCCGAAGGCACAAACGGAATAATTCTTTGTGAGAGATATTCCGATCATGCATTGAAAGGAAAATGGAAAGGATTTCGGGAATGTCATGTGCGTCCTGATTGGCTGTTGATTTATGAAATCATTGAAAATAAACTGGTTCTTTCTCTTACAAGAATAGGTTCTCATAGTGAGTTATTTCATAAGTAATACTAATTGAAAATCATATTGTAGACAAAATTTTACAGGGTCTACAATATGATTTTCAATTACACCCTAAGCACTAATTTCCAATCGACAGCAAAATTTGTCTATACTTTGATTGGAA
>JAAVIF010000078.1 GCA_014799365.1 Oscillospiraceae bacterium | reverse complement strand
TTTGATTGTAGACAAAATAGAACAAAGTCTACAATCAAAACAGAGTTACACCCTAAGCACTAATATCGGTTTAAAAAGCCATTTTATCCACTTTTTAAACCGATATTAGTATTAGTATTAGTATTAGTATTAGAAAGGAAAAGCAAGATGGAAAAAACCGAAACGCTTTTTTTGCCCTCGGACGATTTGCTCAAATACTGCGGCTCGCCTCTTGACAGAGAGGAAAGCGAGCAGATATTTTCTTACGCCTCCTTTGCGGTAAAAAAGATGTTTCGTAAACTGAGCAAGCCCTACGATAAATTAAAGCTTTCTGTTTTTGAGGGGATATTCTCCGGGATAAACTCAATAAGCGAGATTACCATGAAAAAATATTCGGGCTGTTCGCAGGCGCAGCAAAAAATGCTTATGAGCTGTGTAACGCTTGATGAAATATGCAGGGGCAGGCCTGTTTTCTTTTATCCTATTTCGGGGGAAAACGGAAAGTACAGGCTTTTGCCGCCCGTAAAGCTTGACGTGCGGCTTGAAGGCGATATTGACGGCTTTGAAAAAACGGCGGATAAGATAAGAAGATCATCCGAGAGCAATATAAGCGGGAGCTTGCTGACTTTACCGCTTGCCCAAAAGAGAAAGAGTGTTCTTATAAAAACAGGCGCGGCGGTAATGAAAACTTCGGTAAACGAGCTTGCTTTCGTAACTCGATTCAACGAAGAAACATTTTTTAAGAACGTGCCTATGGAACCCTTTGAGAAAGGAAGCCTGAATATTTCCGAAAAAGACCTTTTGGGCGCGTTTGCGGCTTTATATGCCATGACCTTTTACGGACTTTCTTTCCGCGATATTTACACGGTAGACGAGGTGTTCGGATTTTCGGACGTCGGAATACGCAGCAAGGATGCCGCAAAGCGGGAAGCGGCAATGGGGCTTTCAGGGGAGATCAAAAGGAACGATAAGGAGCAAATTATATCCACTTTAAGAAAAATGGGTGAAACACTGCTGAAAGTACCGCTGCCAGAGATCGACGTAAAAAATTTCGTTACCTTAGCCGAAAACTATGTTTTTTACAATGCGGCTTCCAACATGGGCAGGTCATTTATAAAAGCGGCGGAGCTTGAATCGGAATCTATGGCTTCCTGCTTGGGGAACTTGGTGAAAGCTGATGACGGTTTTGCAGCTGCGCTGAAAAGGGCGGCGTTGCTGGAGGATTATAAATTTGCCGCTCGGCTTTGCGAGGAAATGGCGGCATTGACCGAAAACGGGCAAAGCACCGTTTCAAAGGCGCGAAACCGTAAAAAAGCTGCGGAAGTACAAAAAAGAGCCGAAAAGGAAATAGCCGATGAGCGAAAAATGTAATTTATGCCCGAGAGAATGTAACGTTGACAGACAATTGTCAAACGGCTTCTGCGGAGTTTCCGATAAGGTAAGAATAGCCAAGGCGATGCTTCATTTCGGTGAAGAGCCGCCCATATCGGGGGAACACGGAAGCGGAGCGGTCTTTTTTTCGGGCTGTAATATGCGCTGTGCCTTTTGCCAAAATTTTAAAGTAAGTCACTGCGGCTTCGGCAAGGAAATTCCCGTCGAAAGATTATCGGAGATATTTCTTGAATTGCAGGAAAAAGGTGCCAACAATATTAACCTGGTGACTGCTACTCATTACGCAGATCAAGCGGCAAAAGCGATAGAAATCGCAAAGCCTTATTTGAAGATACCCGTAGTATTCAACTGCGGCGGGTATGAAAAAATCGAAACGCTGAAAATGTTAGAGGGTCTTGTTGATATTTATCTGCCGGACATAAAGTATTTTGACGAAGCACTTGCTTTGAGATATTCGGGAGCAAAGAGTTATTTTGAAAGGGCCTTTGCCGCTGTTGGGGAAATGGTAAGGCAGACGGGAAAATATGTTGTCAATGAAAAAGGGCTTATGGAAAAAGGCGTTATCATAAGGCATCTTATATTGCCGAACTGCTATAAGGACAGTATTATGCTGTTTCGGCATCTGGCCGTATTTAAGGATTCGGTGCTGATAAGCCTTATGCGGCAGTATTTCCCCTGCGGAAATGCAGAAAAGTTTCCCGAAATAAACAGAAAGCTGACTACCTTTGAATACAGAAAGGTATTGGACGAGTGTGAAAAACTCGGTTTTGACGGATTTGTTCAGGAAAAGGAATCGGCGTGCGGAGATATGACGCCCGAGTTTGATCTGGAGGGCGTGTAGGTTTTTAACGGATTTAATGATATAACGGAGCTGTTAAAACAAGACTTGCCCTTTATAAATTAAATTTAAAAAAGCTATTGACATTTTCATAAAACCTTGATATAATGATTTTAATAAAACAGTAATCATTCCTATTATTGTTTTAATACAAAAAAGTACATCAAAGGAGAACAAAAGCTATGAAGAAGTATATTTGTCCTATCTGCGGTTATGTTCATGAAGGAAATGAACCCCCTGAAAAGTGCCCTCAGTGCGGCGCGCCCGGAGCTAAATTCGAGGAGCAGAGCACAGAAGAGCTTGTATACGCCGACGAGCACAGAGTAGGCGTTGCAAAGGACGTTGATCCCGAGATCCTTGAAGGTCTCAGAATGAATTTCAGCGGAGAATGCACCGAGGTAGGCATGTATCTTGCAATGTCAAGAGTTGCGGACAGAGAGGGTTACCCCGAGGTTGCCGAAGCATACAAGAGAATTGCTTTTGAGGAAGCCGAGCATGCCGCTAAGTTTGCGGAGCTTTTGGGCGAGGTCGTTACCGATTCCACCAAGAAGAACCTTGAACTCAGAGTTGCCGCCGAGCATGGCGCGACTGCGGGCAAGATGGCAATCGCCAAGAAAGCAAAGGAACTGGGATTGGACGCTATCCATGATACCGTTCATGAAATGGCTAAGGACGAGGCAAGACACGGTAAGGCGTTCAACGGACTTTTGAAGAGATATTTTTAAGCTTTATTAAATACATACAAAAAACTGTCGTTTTGATGGCGGCAGTTTTTTTATTGATAAAAACTTTGCTTTATACTAATCTCTGTTTAATACTAATTTTCGATCAATGTATAGACATTTTTGATTGTCGATCGAAAATTAGTGCTTAGGGTGTAATTCATGATCATCTTATAGACCCTATAAATTTTTGTCTATAAGATGATCATGAATTAGTATAAAAAGCCATTTTATCCACTTTTTAAACAGAGATTAGTATTAAATTCCTCAAACTTCTCAGTATGATACAAAGCAAGAAATGTTAAGCAGAAATAAATATACATGATATAATATTTACCGTAGAAGCTGCAAAATTTAATACCGATCCCTTTTTAAACTGTGGGAATTACGTCAGTTTAAAAAGAGATCGGTATAAGGAGTGAACGCAAATGAATAATTTTAATAAAATCAGCGAAGCGATCAAGTATATCGATGAAAATCTCAATGATACATTATCGGTTGAATTGATCGCGGAACATTTTGCTTTTTCTCCGTACTATTTTCACAGATTATTTACAGCCGTTGTCGGTAAATCCTTAATTGCTTATGTTCGCGACAGACGAGTTGCTTATGCTTGCAAAATGCTGAATGAGACAGATCGGAAAGTATTGGATATTGCGCTTGACTGCGGATTCGACTCCGCACAAAGCTTTTCCAGAGCCTTTAAGTCAATTACGGGAATGTCTCCTACGGAGTACCGCAGCAGAAATACTGCGCCAAACATTATTCCCGCGGCGGAGCTTGTGAAGCGGTTTACCAACAGGCTAAAAGGAGGTATTTTAATGAATCCGAACATGATAAAGAAGAATAAAATAATTTTGGCGGGAGTATCCGGCGGCGGTAATGAAACGGCGGAAATATGGAAACGCTTTATGAAGCTTGATAATGAAAATCCGCTCATAAATAAAGCGTCCGACGACGGATACGAAGTCAGAATATTGGATAGTGCGACGGGAAACGAAAGAGTTTTTGTCGGCTGTGAAATAAAAGAGAATACCGAAGCACAGACCGACCGCGGCGTATATGAAATCCTTGAAATCCCTTCTTCCGAATACGCTTCGTTTGACGTGTATGTGGAAAATGGATACGAAAGCGAAAATGACGCGATGTCAGAATGGCTGGATTCAAATGAAAAGGGATATGTAAAGAATTTGCTGGAGGGCAGGCCGTATTGTGTAGAACATTATGACGCACGGTTTAACGGAAACAATGCCGAATCCGTTGTGGAGATATGGCTGCCTGTTAAAAGAGAAAATTGACAGTCTCACATCTTGTCGGCTTATGGAGGGTATATGGATTATCTGATAAAATCGGAAGGCGCGGTATTGGGCTTTTGTATAAAAAAACATTATATTGATTTTCTGTGCGGAAAAACGCTTTATAAAATGGATAAAGAATCCAAAACAGTTGTTTGCAAAAAAGAAATATTTGAAAAAGAGGGCTTGGCGAGGATCATGGCCGCCGATGAAAATCGGATTTATATAAGCGATTTTTGTACCCTGTATGTTTTGAACGGAGAAGACTATGAAATTCTCGGCAAATGGAAAATCGGCGAGGACTTAAGCTCGGATATTTGCGGAATGGTTACAGATGAAAAGAAGATATATTGTTCTATTCGCAACGGACGGATTATAACTGTTGATAAAAGCTTTTATGATAGGAACGAATACATTGTTTCCGACGCCAGTATGTGGAGCTTGAAAATATTTAATAACTGTTTGTTGTGCGGAACGGTAGACGGGCAATTGCTGTTGTTGAATAAGGAAACTATGGCGGTTGAGAAAAAGCTGACTTTAAGCAAACATAATATCAGAAGTCTTTATGTAAACGGGACAATATTGTATGCCGCCTGTCAGGATAAAAAACTCTTTAAGATAGACTTAACGGAATTTAAATTGCTTGAATCACAGAAAAATGTGCATAAGAAAATGTTTGATTGTGTTGGATTATACGATGATATGTTAGTGACGGTTTCTTATCCCTGCGGTGAGATCGCTTTATGGGATATGAATACGTTAGAAAAAAGGAAAGAAATAAAAACGCCGTTAAGTCTCAACGGTAATGCTTATATTGAAGGAGATAAATTGTATATAGCCTCTCGAAATATTTATGGGATTGGTAGAATTTATTTAAAATAATATTATTTTTAATCAAAGAGATTCTATAAAAATCTGATCCAGCAGTCTGTATAAATACATATCCTCTAAATGCCATGTGTCGTTGCTGGAAACGGATTCGTAGCTTAACACGTATTCCTTTCCGTTTTTGCCCACAAATCTGTGCTGCATAATGGAACGTATTCCCTGATTGAAAAAATTCTCATATATATTGGGATTGAGGGTTCGGAATTGTTTTATATTATTGACTACCATAACATTATCGTTAAAGTAGCCGTCTAATCGATCGTCATAAATATAATCGATCTCACCGCCGATATTGCCGTCCTCGGGAAGAATACTTCCGCCCTGCGCCACGACGGTTTTGTCGGTTTTGTTAAAGAGCATGATACGCTCAACTCTGAAGTGCTTGACTATGCTGCCCAGAATGTCCTCCGCGGAAAAGACCTTGCCGCGGTACATAAGGTCCAAAATCTGGCAGACTGCCTCGCTTCTGCTGATACCTCGTCTGCTGATGATCCCGATCTTATCCACGCCTGTCTGGAGAATATCCTCTACCGAGCCGTGTTTTGCGCGTTCGTAGAATATGTAACGGTTTTTTCCCTTGTTCTTTGCCAAGTACAGCATATGATCCGCTAAATTATACAATGTGCTGAAATTGCCGGCATCATCGGGAGCAACGGTCAGTCCGATAGAGGTGGTAACGTGAAAACCGTCCTTTTTGTCGGAATATGCTTCGGCGATGTTGTTTTTTATTCCTCTTAAAATACTTTTTATGGTCTCCATGCCATCGAAATCGTCGATGACAATATAAAACTCATCTCCGCCTATCCTTCCCGCTTTACCCGAGCTTCCCAGCTGCTCCGCAATTATTGCGGAGCATTTTTTCAGAACCGCATCTCCTACGGAGTGTCCGAAGTGGTCGTTTACATTTTTAAAGTCATCAATGTCAATTATTGCCATTGCGGCTTTTTGCTTTAAATCGTCAATAAGCTTTTTGGCGTAATTTGTAATATCCTCTTTGAGGTAAAGTCCCGTCAGCTGATCGCGGCGAACCGTGTCGCCTATGATAGACTTCACGTTTGTTTTTCCGAAAATACCCACGGTTTTAATATGAACATCGCTGTTGTATATGGCCGTTCCGGAAAAATCTATGCCCTCGTCTTCTCCGTTGGCAGGTATCATGCCGATAAAATTTCTTGTTCCGTTCTTCAGGTTGGAAACAAATTTTGTAACATTGCTGTGGACCTGTGCAGGCAGCGATTCAAGGGATTCCTTTTCCCACTGCTGAAGGTCGGCAGTGCTGATAACATTTTTTCCGTCACGGTAATGATAGCAGGTAATGGTACCTGCGGCCGCATCGTAGGAATAAAAAATGCTGTCAAGCTGTGAAAGCAGGACAATGTCATCCTGTCTCTCGGTCAGAAGAGTATTATAATCATAATACATTCTGTCCAGCTCGATCATGTGCAGAACGGTGCTTTCCGAAGTGCTGTCATCTGTAATCACGGCGACCATATAGCAGGCTTCCCGATCATGTGAGAAAAAGAACTCCAGAACAAATGGCATATTAAAAGCACGCCGCTTTATCGCTTCCTCCAGAACGCCTTTTGAGCTGCCCGTCAGCAGGCTGTCAAAGGTGATAAAAAAATCATCTTTGAGAAATCTGTAAAACTCAGAGTTTCCCGTAATAAATTCATAGCTTCCGTTCTTGAACTTAACCTCGTAAACATATCTGTAATGCTGTTCCATAAAAATCCCTTTCAGAAAACCTTGACTTGTTTTCGTATGATTTTGAAATCTAAAACAAATTATGCTGTCTGGAAAACTATATTTTCTGGTAATCACATCACATGGCAATATTTCTATAATTATTCATTATAATTTTACCATATAACTTAAAAAAAATCAAGTAAATGTTAAATTTGCCACGGAAATTTCGGGTCAAATATAGACGCTCTTGTTTTTTTACTGCGAGTATGGTATAATAATAATCTCATACTAATCTCTGTTTTGACAGTAGACAAAACAGAACAGGGTCTACTGTCAAAACAGAGTTACACCCTAAGCACTAATATCTGTTTAAAAAGCCATTTTATCCACTTTTTAAACAGA
>JAAVIF010000077.1 GCA_014799365.1 Oscillospiraceae bacterium | reverse complement strand
GCGAAGCCACCGCTTCGGCTGTTAACATCTTACTCAATAACAAAATACCCGTCAAAACCTTATTATTCCTCGGTTTTGACGGGTTGCATTTATATTTAGTTTTTTTACAGCCCCTTGTTTATGCGGCACCGATGTCACGGCTTAATACATTATTGCTCCCTCAATTAAATAAGGACGGCGGAGCGTTGAAATAATACTAATTGTCTTTTTTTATTTCCAAAATATCATCAGGCAAACAGGAATTATCATAATTTCCAAAATAGATGTAATTTGTTCCGTTTTGCACCGTATTCTGTGAAATGTACTGATCTTTCCATTTTCCTTTTTGAAGCAACGGTGTATCATAATTCCCGACACATATATAATTCATTCCGGTTTGCATAAAACACCTTGCAATGTACAGAAAGGGAACAAATGCTGTTGGTTCGGCAAGTTCATAAGCCTTTACTTCTCCACTCCCTAACTCCAATTCCATGGACCGCAGAATCTGAAGCTCCTCTAAGGCCTTTAACAAATCTTCCACTGTTTCGCAAGGAATCTTCAACTGCTCTGCCGCCGCTTCTGCTACAAAGTAACTGCGTTTCCGACAATGAAGATATTCCAGTAGTTCCAAACAGCCTTGTCTGGACAGAAGTCCAAACAGACGGCGATATTCTTCTTTGGGCGCAAGCCATGCGGCATAACCGTCTTTTGGTTCCGGCCAGAGCGTGACAAACGTTAGATCCTCTGCGTGAATATCCAGCAGGATACCGCTTGCTGTCTTGAGCTGACTGATCATCAGCCGATTAAGACCATCACCCATATCGGGACGGCACGTTTCCAAATACCCCATCTCCGGTATACCAAGTCCATCGTCAAGCAGATACTTGACCGATGACCAAATTAAACGACATAGTTGATTCAACCGTTCCTTTTTCGGGAAAGAACACAGCCACCTACCTATCACATCTTCCGTATCTACACGCTCACTCCCATCCCGTCCAAAAAGAGCGTCAATTGTAACCCCTAATTTATCGGCAATGGCCGGCAGCAATGTTACATCCGGTGTACCTCCACACTCCCAACGGCTTACCGCCTGACTGCTGATTCCTACCGCTTCTCCAAGCTCCACTTGGGTCAGTCCCGCTGCTTTCCGAAATTTTG
The DNA here is from genome assembly GCA_014799365.1 of Oscillospiraceae bacterium. Lineage (GTDB taxonomy): Bacteria > Bacillota > Clostridia > Oscillospirales > Ruminococcaceae > Ruminiclostridium_E. Next base: position 6,986 of record JAAVIF010000077.1, on the reverse strand, counting down.
AAATCTGTATACCGATTAAGTAATCATTCATTTTGCCAATTCCTCCATCTCAATAATTACTTGTATTGTATCACAAAGAAAACTTGAATACAAGGCAGGTATATTTGAGGTAATACAACTGATGCTTGATTTTTATATGGTGTGCCAATGACGTTGAAATCGGTGGCTTTTCATCAGAATGAGGATAAGTCAATTGATGTACATAAGGTATATTTTCATAACTTTTTTGCTGTGGTTATGCCATGATTTTTTGACGCTGTTTTTATGCGAACACGCTTTAGGGCGCAATAATGTCTATCACTATGTGTTAATCGGATATGATAAATAATTTAATCGATTGTTTTACATAGTTTGAATTGAGCTTCAAATCTGTCTCTTCCGCCTTCAACACCAACTATATGGAACCCGCATTTATTTGTGTAAAAATAGTGATTACGGTAGGAGACAGCGGGAGTTTCCGCATACCATGTTTTAACTTTCGGGTACGTATGTTCCACAAAACGCCATGCCATGCTGCCATATCCTTTGCCGCTTAGGTCAGTGTCAATAAAAATATTCCCAAGGTAGCCTGAGCCATGTTCTTCATGAACAAACAATATGATTGCGCCTATTGGTGTACCGTTAAGATCAATGCGATAGGATGCAGCTTCAGGATTAAATCCCCATTCATCTAAAAAGCTTCCGTCATCATAACCCGGAGGTCCGCCCTCGGGTTTTTGAAAAAACAGTTGTGAGTCATTATCAAAAGAACGTTTCATAATAGGGGTCAGAAGCGGAATATCCTCTTTTACCATTGGTGTAAAGCATAATTGTTCAAATTCCATTGATTTTACCTCCATGTATTTTTATAAGTTTATATAATTATAATAATAGAGCGTGTTCACATAAAAACAGCGTCAATAATCATTGCAAGCATAACCACGGCGATAAAAGTAACGTCAAGCTTATTACAAAACTTATTTTATTTATTGTTTTATTCAGATTTCTATCTCTTGTTTTGGTTTTTTGCTTATTCACCGTAAACGAGCATTATTCTGATTACAGCAAAGATAAACATTCCTGCAGCAAATGAGACACTTGACGGTCTATGGTAAATAATTCTTGAAATAAGGATTTAAGTTCCGCTCTGGCAGATGATTTATCCAACAATTCATCGACGTTGTGCGGCACGCAAAAGAAGGTTTCCGGCGAAACACCCAGAAGTCCCCAAATCTTCCATGCCTGATCATGGAAATGGAGATGCAGATCGGATGCTTCTAAAAGGATTTTTTTACATTTATCATCGCTAAGCATAGGTGTTAACGTGTTCCGATAACATTCGGACGCATGCCATCTGGTTTCTATGGCAAGACCGTTTATTTGATTTAACCACTTGCCAAGCTTTTTTCCGTTCGATTCCGTTTCTAACTTTTGAAATATCTTTTGTTCCAGCTTACTCCTGCTGCCGGTATTTAAGTGATCGATCATATGATTGAGAGATTCGGGCAAAGAAATCGTACTGTCGTATTTATCTGTTATGAAAACGATATTTGTGAGCTTATTGTACCAATCCTTATCAGGCTGCGGTGAACGGCGATGTTTCATTAAGTACGGAAGCTTTTTATCATCATCGTATCCCGTTATCACCGCCCACAAATCGCCGAGACTCAATTTGATTAAGACAGGCTGCTTTTCCTCGATAGCCTGCTTTATTCTTTCAAACAGGACATTTTCCTCTGTATTTTTCTTCATTGACTCGTAGCGGTAACCGGATGCATATAAAGCTAAGGATAGCCGGTCAAGGGCGGTCTCCGAAAATTCGTCGGCCATGTACGGTTTGTCGAACGAATTACCGATTTCCTTATCGATCCAAAAATATGCGCAGCCTGTTATTGTGATTAAATATTGATATATTTTAAGGTGATGTTTATTGATAAAAGGTTCGTTGCAGCCGCCGCACCGTATACAGCCGCGCTGATATTTGCCGCAGAAAAAGGGGGTGTCCTCTGTGTAAGCGTCCCGATATAAAAGAATTGAAGAAAGGGCACCAAAAAATGAGTTTCTTTGCGCATTTACAGGAAAAGAGACTATGTTTTCAATATTTTTTGTCATTTGAATTCCTCCTTGTGATTGTTTTTGAACTTGTTCTTACTGAGTTTGATACTATTGGCTGTCCGAAGAGCCGCAATTTGCACAATTTCTACTAATTGCATGGTTTTCATATGCGCTCTAATTTCCAATCAAAGTATAGACAAATTTTGCGGTCGATCGGAAATCAGTGTTTAGGGTGTAATTCATTTTATATTTTCATTCAATATCCTTACAACCTCTTCGATAATATCCCCGCATTCACGAATTCTTGAGGCGATCTTTTTCCGCTTCTCAGGTGTCTGCAGTGCTTCAAGCGTTATATTGAAGCCGCCTCCGAGAGCTTCGAGATCATTTGGTCCATCGTCGTGCCATATGTCAGCGGTGCGTTTGTATAGTAGACTAATGTTTTCAAGATATGTCATATCCGGGTTTAATTCATTTGCGCGCCGTAAAAAGTCATGGCAGCAGCAGCCGTTTGTAGCAAGCACGTAAACGAAATTGGTGTACATTGACAACGGGTCAAATTCCTCGGGCTTTATTTGCTCATAATATCCGCTTTCAATGTCATCGGCCCATTTGCGGAAGGCCGATACACCGAAGCAATATTTATCGTTGTCGGTTGTCAGAAGCCGCGGCAGCGCATAAATTGCTTCACGGTAAATTTCCGCAATATTCTTTTGTTCTTTTTTCTCACCTACAAATATCCAGCCGCTCATATCAGTATCGCATTCCATGGCTTTATCACACGAAATGCGCTGAAGCCCACTGTTGTTTCCGGAAATGTATATAAGCGTTTTTCCGTATTCCTCATAACCGACAAACACCCCGTACGGCTGCTCCGAATATCCTGTGGATATAACGGGAACTCCTTTGTCAATATAGGCAATTAGCGTTTTCAGATACATCTCTTTATTTTTGCGAAGATCACGGCTGAAAACATACGTGGCCGCATAACCGCACTTTTCAAAAACTTCCTCAAAGAATTTACCGTCGCCGTTGACCTGATAATGTGCGGTCACGCCATCTCCGTCGAACGGCTGTTTGTAGTGCTGAACAAACACGTCTCCGGTAAGTCCCGCAAAAAACGGATAATCAAACTCCTTTTCTCCCAGACATTCCATTACATATCCGGCACTCCCGTTGAATCGGTAATATTCGCCATTCTCATTTGTAATAACACGGTGAATAATGGGGATCAAATTATTGCTTTGCTTCGTATTTACGGTAAGTGCGCCGTTCTTTATTTTATTTGTTTGTGAATACGCAAGCTGTGAAATCTTGATTTTTCTGAAATATTTCATTCCCTGACCGTTTGATCCGATAACAACGGGATATGCTTCTTCCCGGTTCAGATCAAGGAACATATACGGAAAATCGGTTCCGCAATACCGTATTTCATCGTTTATTATGACCGCCAGATGTTTTTGCCCTATGATCCATGTGACATGATTATATTCGTTCGACTTTATACGGCCCCTGCTCGGGAAATTATAAAGATCGTGAAAGATCGGCTGGTGAAAGCTGATCGCTTCTTCCCGACAGCTCGAACTGTTATTCATATTGATACCGAAATCCATAATTCCGAGATTTACGCCGCTGTTATAGCTTTCGGAACCGTGATAAAAAATAACGCTTCCTTCGCTGGCACCGTAGCTAAACTGCTCGTCATCCATCGGTACGCGGAAATCTATATCTACCCGAAACGGCAGCTTTACAGATACATTTGTATCGAGTATTCGTTCGGAAACCCAACCGGTATATTCGGCTTCACCGCTGTCAAGTACTCGGTAATGAGGGTCGTTGATCGGCGTAATTTTATCAAGCGCGACTTCCTTTTCCCACAGCGGCGGATTTTGATCGTTGATCTCCTCTGCTGTAATATTTGTGACCTCGGTAGGCCTTGGATAAAGCGTCACGTCAGGAATCCGCTTTTTTACCGGAACGTATAAAGCGACAAGCTGTCTGCGTTCATCGGGAGAGATGAGATTTTCTGTCATGGCGGCGTGGCGCAGGCCGCCGTCCGAAGTGTAATCTATTTGATAAAACTTGTTTTCGTCAAAGCTTTTTATCAGAGAACAAAACGACTGATTCATATCGTCATCGAGATATAAATTTGCCGCGGCAAACAGACCTCCGTCAAAAATAAAATCCGTAAAGCCGCTGTCGTTTACAAAATCGTCGGAAATTTTTGAGATCATAACGTCATGCTCGTTTTCCTGATACTCAAAACTTCCGTGGTGATCCGTTCTTATACCGCTCATCTGAATATAACGTGAAAAAGCGTCGGTGTCAGAGTTTCGCAGATCAGCCTTAAGGTATGAGGACAACACACGCATTTTCGGCAGTTTTACAATGGAAATATCAAGCGGCCGTACAAGCGTTTCCGATACCTCGAAAAGCTGTTCCATGCTGATGTTTTCCCGCACGGTGAGCTGCTTGTCCAGTTCCTCGTACAAAAGAGGAAGAGCTGTGATTTGCTTGATCCCTTTTTCATTCATCTTATGCATAAAGTTGTTAATAATGCGTTTAAGCTCGGACAACGCCGTGACCTCGCGGTCGATTTCATTGAGCTTGTCTACAAAAACCTGTGTGATATCCGCCATTTCACGGCTGTCGTAAATTCTTACTATATCTTTTATCGGTATCTGCATTTTGCGAAGTACCATGATCTGCCGCAATCGCTGTACATTCTGCTCATCATAATAGCGATATTTTTCATGCTGGGGACGAATGCTTGTGATAAGTCCGGCTTCCTCGTAATAGCGCAGTGTTCTTGACGATAGCCCGAGCTGAGTACCGAGATCGGTAATTTTGATTAAACCCATACTTGCCATCCTTTCTGCAAATAGTATACCACTTGACGTTACGTCAAAGTCAAGAGGTTTGTTAAAAAAATTATATTTTTTTCATATTGGATTTCCGCATGTATATGCACGGTAGCCTGATGCTGATTTCCGATCAAAGTATAGACAAATTTTGCTGTCGATCGGAAATCAGTGTTTATACTAATCCCTTTTTAGAGCTGTGGGATCAGTGTTTAAGGTGTATATTACCGAAGTGAGTTTTGACCTCTATATTATATGCTTTTATAAAAAAGTCAAACAAAATAACCTTGAAATACAGGTATAGTATAAGTTATAAAAAAACTCTTTATAATTTTAAAAAAATATTGTAAAATATTTGTAACGAACCGTAACAAAAAACGTCTAATTAACAGCCCGAGGAAAGGAGGTTAGGAGCGTATGGATTTCGAGCAGATATACAAGGCATATTACATACAGGTTTTTTCTTATGTAATGACCTTTTCGGGAAATCCCGAGGAAGCCGAGGAGGTAACGCAAAAGGCTTTCTTTAAGGCACTTTTATCCATAGAAAAATTTCGCGGAGAATCCTCCCATTACACATGGCTTTGCACTATCGCAAAAAATATTTATCTCGATAAAAAAAGAGACGAGCAAAAGCACCGACGCTCCGTGCTTTCCGAAAAGGATACAAGTGTTAATATAGAAGAAGGTCTGGAGGATAAAGACACCGCCTTGCGTATTCACAGGATACTGCATCAAATGGAAGAGCCTTATAAGGAGGTTTTTCAGCTCAGAGTTTTTGGAGAATTAAGCTTTAGCGACATCGGAAATTTATTCGGCAAAACCGAAAGCTGGGCAAGAGTTACCTTTCATCGGGCAAAAATTAAAATAAAGGACAAGCTTGAACAATAATGATATTCAACCCACGGGCATTTTCCGTATTTTGGAGAAAGGAAAAAAATATGAAGCTTAACTGTGAGATCATAAAGGATTTATTGCCGCTGTACAACGACAATGTGTGCAGCGGAGAAAGCAAGGCTGCCGTCGAGGAGCATTTGAAGGAATGTGAGCCGTGCAGAACAGAGCTGAGCAAAATAAAGGACAGTATCGCTGTAAATGTGCTGAGGCGAGAGGACGACAGCTTAATTATAGGGAAATATAAAAGAATTTTACTGAAAAAGCTTTTGTTCCTTGCGATTTGTGCCGTATTTCTCCCCTTTTTAAACGCGTTTTTTTCCGCGCTGATAGGCGACGATCAATATTTCTTTTTTTTCGCATCTCTTATCGCTTTTGTAAGTTTTGTTTATATCCCCGCTGCCGTACAACATAAGCGTTCATTCTGGATAACCGTATCATCCTTGGCAAATCCTGTTTTAATGATAACCTTTTCCTTTATATTCGACGTTATGGACCTAAGATTTACTTTAATCCCTATTTGGATTTACTGTCTTTTTTCGTTGGTATTGTTTTTGATAAACCGAAAAAGACCTCCGTTAAAGCTGACAGAATACCGCAGCACGGGTCTTAAAATAATGCTTATTGAAACAGTGTTTATTTGCTTCAATGTTTATATCAATGCACTGTCGCATATGATGAATACTTATGAGGGTGTACTTCGGTGGGGAGGATTGTTAACGGCTTATTTTCTGCTTTTTATCTGGCTTGCTTTTGCGGTTTTCAGGCTTTGTAAAGGAGATGTTTTCATAAAAATAGGAATGTATACCGTTATTATCGGTTTTTTCATTTCCACTTGGGACACGTTCAATGATTACATCCACTCTAACAGGATAAATGAAGCCTTTTGGAAAGCCGATTTTTTCCACCCGTCTCCTTTAAATTCATCTTCAAATACTTATTTGGCAATACTGATCATAAGCTTGCTCACGGCGGGGGTTTTTATTGGGATAGGAGTTGTGAGGGGCAGGAAAATAAAACGATATAAATAATTTTTTTGACAGTAGACCCTGTTCTGTTTTATCTACTGTCAAAACAGAGATTAGGGCGTATCTGAAAACTAAGCAATTTTGTACAATTTCGCTAAGTGCGTGGCGATTTCAAGGAAAAAAGCGGAGAAATATGGTAATATTTCGAGCATTTTTGACGCAGAAAGCG
>JAAVIF010000076.1 GCA_014799365.1 Oscillospiraceae bacterium | reverse complement strand
TCTGTTTTGACAGTAGACAAAACAGAACAGGGTCTACTGTCAAAACAGAGTTACACCCTAAGCACTAATATCGGTTTAAAAAGCCATTTTATCCACTTTTTAAACCGATATTAGTATTATAACCTCGGAATTGCTTAAGCTGCGCTTTAACAGTATACAAAAAACAGCCTAACCAACAGGTTAGGCTGTTTTTCTCATGCTTTCATTGAAGCAATAAATTTACCCCAAAAAGCCGCTTACGGCAGAGCATAACGGAAAAATCGGTTATGAATCAGGGTGTAGAGTGATAAAAATGTTGAAAAGTAGAATTATTCACCCTTTTGCTTTGCGAAGCACTCGCTGCAATAAACAGGTCTGTCGTCACGGGGCTGGAAAGGAACCTTAGCTTCTCCGCCGCAAGCAGCGCAAGTAGCGGTGAACATTTCCTTGGTTCTTCCTGCGTTCTTTCTTGCGTCACGGCATGCTTTGCAACGCTGAGGTTCATTTACGAAACCCTTTTCAGCGTAGAATTCCTGCTCACCGGCCGTGAATACAAATTCAGCTCCACAGTCCTTGCAAACAAGTGTTTTGTCTTCGTACATTTTGTTATACCTCGCTTAATAATTTTCCGACCTCGGACGGATTCGAACCGACACCTTTGATAAACAACGCTCTTTATTTAAGCTACCCGGTCATATTTAGGAGCATGATCTCTGCTGTTTTCCGAAAATTTCCGCTTTTTACCGTACGGTAACATTTACACGCTTGTTTGCTTACATTCCGCGTACGGATATGCTTTATTTTTCGGGAAAGGAACTTTACTGCTCCGTATCCTTGAAGCAATTACGCAGCTTTGCTTTTGCTCTTGTAATCGCATTATCAACCGACTTGGCTGATATTCCCAGTTTTTCGGCGATCTGACTGTAACTGTACGCTGAAATGTACAGATAAAACACTTCGCGCTCTCTTTTGGAAAGCAGCTTGTCAACCTGCTTCAGCATCTCGTTATTCTGTTCTTTCAAGATGATCAAATCCTCTGTTCCGGGATTTCTGTCGCTTATTTCCTCAAGAAATGATTCCTCAAGCGACGTTACTAAAAGGGAATTAGCCGAGCCCTTTGCTACTGCGGATTTCATTTTGTTTGAGATACAGGTGGAAGCAAAGGCGGCAAAAGAGCCTTTTTCGGGATTATATGACCTTATTGCGGACAGTAACCCCAAAAAGCCTTCCGATACCAAATCGTCGCTTTCAACACACGGATTTTTAAAACAACGAGCCTTAGCCTTTATTAAAGGCATATACCTGTATATCAGCAAAGCAGTGTACTTATTATGTTCGGATGTTACGCCATCCTGTTCTGCCTTGGCGGCATCCAACAAAATTTGTTCATCGGTCATTCCGATTCCCCTTCGGTAGTCTAAATTATATCATTAAAAGTATGCATAGTCAACAAAAATATTAAAAATTGTGAATTTTTGTTAGAATTATCACAAATTGTAATAAGAAAATTATGAAATATTTACTTTTATTATGTCTGCTTTAATATCTCATATCAATACAATTCTAACCTATCAGTAAAATACAAAGGTTAAAATTCGGTTGCCCCCGAATACTGATTCTTTTTTAAAGGAATCGGTATCATTATCGTTTAAAGGCCTCTCTGCCCGTTTTAAACAGATTTCCGCCGTGGCAGTCCACGGTTACTATCAAGGGGAAATCGCGTATAAATAGTTTTTTTACGCTTTCACAGCCCAGATCCTCGAATGCTATGACCTCACAGCTTTCGATACATTTGCAGGCAAGAGCTCCCGCTCCGCCTATTGCGCAAAAATATACAGCTTTATTTCTTGCAATGGCGTCAACAACACTGTCGCTTCTTTCTCCCTTGCCGATAATTCCTTTTAAGCCCATATCAAGCAGCTTAGGTGTGTAAGGATCCATTCTGCCCGATGTGGTGGGTCCGCAGGAACCGATCACCATTCCTTCCTTTGTACCGGTGGGTCCCGCATAATATATGACGGCGTTTTTTATTGGAAATGGAAGCTCTTTTCCTTCTTTTATGAGCTGCGCAAAACGCTTATGCGCGGCGTCTCTGCCTGTATAAATAAATCCGCTGAGTTCTACCTTGTCGCCCGCCTTTAAAGTAGGTGCAAGCTGTGTCAGTTCCGATGTATCAGCTTTCATTTAATTTTTGAACATACCTTTCTTTTGGGAATAATGTATCGTGCTTTGGGTGCAATTAAATTCGGTCCTTAATAAACGTCTGCGTACCTAATCAAATTTGATAAAGACGGCAAAATATCAGCGTACCGAAACAAGCACTTAGGCAACGCCGCGCAAAACCGAAAGATTACGCACAGCGTTGCCTTACGCTTAAAACTTTTTAAATTTACAGCATGCCGGAGAAAGAAACGTCGGTGCTCATATCGTCTTCTTCGTCGTCAGGGTCGGCAGCAAGGAAAGAAAAGTCAAACAGATCTTCTTCTTTTTTCGTGTTGTGTGCAGCCTCCTTGGCTTCTTCGCTCAGCTCGTCGGCGGAATCCATACCGAAGTCAATATTCCCAACCGCTATTCCCAGGCCGTCGTTTCTGTCACTATCGTCGACAGCGGTTACAAAAATATCTCCAAATTCTGCCAACTCGGCGTTTTCTTTATCCTGGATCATTTCTCCGAGGTCGCCGATATTTTCGTCGGGATTGATAACTATATCGGAAAGCATGGTTGCGTCCAGATCGTCGCCTTTTACGGTTTTCGGCTCACTGTCCGAAATTATAATATCGTCTCCGCGGTCGAACGCTGCCTCGGGTTCTGCCAGCAGCTTTTCAAAATCATCATCGGCTCCCACCGTATTGTCCGCAGGTGAAACAAGGAAATCCGAATCGTCCTCCGCAAGCAGCGCGCTTAAATCGTCGTCTATATCAATTTTGGGAGCAGTCGGAGCTTTTTTCGCTTTCGGTGCGGGTTTCTGAGGTTCGGTAGCACTCATAAGATCATTCGGCGAGAGGCTGTCCTCGGTAAGCAAAGAGTTAAGATCGTCGTCCGCCGCAGATTCGGATAAAGGCTGCGGCATTGGTTCTTCGATCAATAAGCCTAAATCGACCTCGTCCATAACGGGCTCGGGAAGAGGCTCGGCTTTTTTCTCGGCCGGCCTTGAAACGCCGGCTGCTTTTTCGGGTTTGGCAGGGGCAGTTTCGGACTCTTTTGGCAAGGGTTCGGCAAGCAGGCTTTCATCGATCTCAATTTCATTATTCGGAGCCTCTGCTTGAACTTTGGGATTAGGTTCGGCGGCTGCGGTTTCCGCCGCGCTTAAGCTGTTATCTGATATATCGGCAACAAGGAGCTCCTCATTGATTTTTTTCTTCTCGCCCGCCGATTTTTTCATTTCAGCCGACAGCGGAGCGGTTTCTTTTTCCTGCGCTTCGATTTCCGCGGCAGCCGCGCCGAAATCGCCTTTCCACCGCTGTTCCATTTCTGCCAAGGTTTTTTCCACCGAGCTTGAGATCGAACGCAGCTCGCGGGTAAACTGCATATACGCCTTTGCCGCACGCGCGCTTATCACGCCGTCAGAGTTACTGTCGGAGGTAGCGGCGGCAAGCTGAGTGCGCAGGGACGTCACCTTATCCTCGCTTATTTTCAGCTCGCTTTCCAGCTCGTTAATGCGGCTTTGCTGCTGCTTGAGTATATTATTGCGCTCATTAAGCTTTTCGCCCCAGATTTTCTCGGCCTCGGCGCGTATTACCTCGCGCTCGTGCTTTAAGACGTCGTTTGAAGCCGTAGGATTTTCCAAAGCCTGAGCAAGCTTTTGTTCAAACTCTTCCTCCATGCTTTTCATTTTTTTTCTGAGGCCGGCGATGTACATATTTACATCATTTTTATCAAAACCGAATGCAACGGTTTTAAATCCGCCGTTTGATTCTGCGCTTGAATTGTTTTTGGGTGAAGCCATAATTACCTCCAAGTATACGTTATCAATATAATTATACCAATATAGTGTCTTAAATTCAATAGTGATATTTCCTAAAAAAACGGTTAAATTTTTTAAGCGGAAAATTATGCTTTATTTTGGCGATAGAAAAAAATTTTAAGTAAATATTTTTGCTTGTATAAAAAGATATATGATAAAAAAACAAAAAAATTTCAAAAAAGGCTTGTAACCAAATCAATTTTAGTGTATAATGTAAATAAGCTGTAATAAGCTTCAACGAAATTTCTTCTTTGACAGACTGAAATTGATTTGGCATTGTATTTGAAGCACTGTTTTGAAACCTTGCGTCATTTTTCTGTAACTTGGCTTGAAAGCAGTATTATGCAGTTAGGAGGAAATATTATGCATGAAAAAACTATGACGTTTTCGGTTCGTGACGAACGTGAATCCGAAATGAAGGAAATTCTTTGCACCGTTTATGAAGCCCTTAAGGAAAAGGGATATAATCCGATAAATCAGCTGGTTGGATACATTCTTTCCGAGGATCCTACTTATATTACGACCTATAAAAACGCCCGCAGCCTTATAAGACATATCGACCGTGACGAGCTGCTGCAATCCTTGGTAAGAAATTATCTCGGTGAAGAATAAGCTTCCGCATGCCGAAAAACCTCCGTTTAACGGAGTACGGCAGGCCGAGTGACCGATTTTTCGGTCATTTTTTTTGCGGATTTGCAGAATTTAACAGCTTTGAAAAAGCATAATATGCGGATATTTCAGCAAAATACCTTCAGACAGGATACTGTAATGTACTTGTTATACCAATCCCTTTTTAAACTGACGTAATACCCACAGTTTAAAAAGGGATTGCCCCCTAAACACTAATCCCACAGTTTAAAAAGAGATTAGTATTAAGCCAATCTGAAAGGATATTTTTTATGAAAATCAAGGCTGTATTACTTTCTTTAATCATAGCGGGCGGTTTGACCCTTTCGGGCTGCACCGCAAGCGAAAATAACGATAACAATAATTCCAACGTCTCCGACAGCTCGGGCGAATTGTCGGAGGGCATCGTGACATTGCCCGACGAGGACGCGTTAAACGGGCTTAAAACCGCCGACGCAAGAGCCGAAAGAATAGGCGTTGCAATTGCGTCGGGTGCTGACAACACTCTTATAGGCTGGGGCTTGGGACGCGATAAAGACGGTCTCGGCAGACCCATAGACGCGGTAAAGGCACAGGAAAAGTACGGCGGTCATTCCGCGCTGTTTATTGACGACTCCGAGAGCAAAAACATTTATCTGACATTTGACGAGGGTTACGAAAACGGCTATACGGGGGCGATCCTTGACACGCTTAAAAAAGCCGGAGTAAAAGCGACCTTTTTTGTGACCTACGACTACTGTGTTTCCGCCCCCGATCTTGTGGAAAGAATGATTGCGGAGGGACATACCGTGGGAAACCACAGCTATTCCCACCCCAGCTTTCCCTCCTGCACCGAACAGGAGACGGAGAACGAGGTTAAGATACTTCACGATTACGTAAAGGATAATTTCGGCTATGAAATGACCTTTTTCCGTTTTCCCATGGGAGAGTTCAGCGAAAGAACGCTGATTCAGCTTGAGAATATGGGTTACACAAGCGTTTTCTGGAGCTTTGCGTATCAGGATTGGAACGCCGATAAACAGCCCACCGCCGCAGAAGCCTTTGATATAATAACATCGGCTACACACAGCGGAGGAATATATCTTCTTCACGCCGTATCCAAAGCAAATTCCGACGCATTGGGAGACGTTTTGGATTACTGGAAAACCAACGGCTTTACAATAGCGGATATAAATGATTTAGCGTCATAATGTTTCAGGCGCGATTTTTGACTTGAACATCGTTCAATTTACTGCGGTTGTTGATAATAAGGCTTAAAGAAAGGCATATAGCTTTGTTATCAATATATAATAGAGGACTTGAAAAACGGGGAGGATAGGGCTTTGGACAGCACGGAAATATATGTTTTGGACACCGGCGGAATAACCGAGGATGACCTGAAGCTTGCTCTGAACAGGCTTCCCTGTTGGCGCAGGGAGTATGTTGAAAAAAGGGCTGTATCCGAAAGAATAAACGGAGCTTTTTCCTATTTGCTTCTTCAAAAGCTTACCTTTGAGCGGTTCGGTTTATCGGATACCGCTCGGTTTACATACGGAAAGTACGGAAAGCCCTATTATTCGGATATAGATGTTTTTTTCAGTATAAGCCACTGTAAAACTGCGATAGCGGCGGCAGTATCGGAAAAAGAAATAGGCGTTGACATAATGGATCACAGACCCGTAAATGAAAAAATCGCTTTGCGGATTTGCAGTGACAAAGAAATGGAAAAATTTCGGGAGGCAAAGGACAAACAGATTTTTTTAACGGAGCTTTGGTGTAAAAAGGAAAGCATAGTTAAAAAAAGCGGATTAGGATTTACACAGGGTTTTAAAACTGTGGAAACGGAAAATAGCCACTGTCGGATTTTTTCCGCAAACAAATATACCGTATCCGCTGCGGTAGATCCCTTGGATACGGTAAATTTAACCGAAATATCTTTTACTGAACTGATTTATAGCGATATTTAATAAAATAATCGGCTAATCGGCTTGCTTCTCTTCTGTTTTCATTCTTTCGGATAACGGCTTGGTTATTTGGCGGCTTTCTTTGTTTCCTCCGCTGTTTCCTCAGATAAAGATTCGCTCATAAAGTCGCGAAGTCTTAAATAGGTCTCTTCGCTTATAACATGCTCCACCTTGCAGGCGTCAATTTCCGCGGTAGTTGCGTTTACTCCCAGCTTTTTTATGAAAAATTCACGGATAAGCAGATGACGGGCATAAACCTCCTGTGCGCGTTTAAGTCCCGTTTTGGTAAGCTTTATCTGTCCGTCCGCCGCCATATTGATATATCCCAACTCCCGAAGAATACTCATTCCCTTGCTGACGCTGGGCTTAGAATAGCCCATTTCGGTAGCTATATCGATAGATCTTACGTAACCCGTGCGGTTATGTAAAATATATATGGTCTCCAAATAATCCTCGCCGGAACGCTGTATATCCATTTTTCTGCTCCTTTCCGTTTTTCGCGCCTTTTGCTTAAGTAAGAAAAATATATTCGGTAAGTTACGGCTAACATATATAATTTTAACATATTTAAATTTATTTTGCAAGAATTTTTTACATTTTTTATAAAATAAATTTTCACAAAAAATCTTTCCGATACATTTTGTATATTTTTTTTACTATACGATATGTTGTACTATGAAAATAGTTTTGCAATATTTTTACCGTTACGGCGGAATTATCTGACAAAAAGGGGAAATCATAATGGCAGAAGCCAAAACCAACGCAATGCGCATACTCGAACAAAACAAAATAAGCTATGAATCACACAGCTATCCTCACGGAAAGGAGCCGCCCGATGGGGAAACGGTTGCAAGGCTTCTTGGACAGGCTCCCGAGAGTGTGTTCAAAACTCTTGTTACAAAGGGCGGAAGCAATTACTATGTGTTTGTTCTGCCCGTTTTAAAGGAACTGAACCTTAAGAAAGCGGCAAAAGCGGTGCAGGAAAAGTCCGTTGAAATGATACCCGTCAAGGATATTAACAGGGTGACGGGCTATATAAGAGGCGGCTGTTCTCCCGTAGGAATGAAGAAGCAGTACAAAACGGTTTTTGCCGAGGAGTGCAAGGATGTTCCGAAAATAATCGTCAGCGGAGGAAAAATCGGTCTTCAAATTGAAACGGATACCGAAAATCTTGTGAAATTGGTTGAAGGTATTATCGCCGACATCACTTTGTGACGGTTTATAGGGCAAAAATTTGGTAAAATTGCAAAAATTTTTATTTTTTTTGACTTTTTTTGCCAAAATCATTGACAAACCTTGTAAAACCCAGTATAATTCATATATATTACGTTTAACGGAGGATAATTTAAAATGACAAAGGCAGAACTTGTATCAGCTATTGCTGAAAAGACCGAATTGACCAAGAAGGATTCCGAGAAGGCTCTCGCGGCAGTTATCGATAGCATCACAGAAGCTCTTACAAAGGGCGACAAGGTAGCTTTGGTTGGCTTCGGCACTTTTGAAGTAAGAGCTCGTGCAGCAAGACAGGGTATCAATCCTCAGACCAAGAAGAAGATCAAGATCCCTGCAACAAAGGTTCCCGCTTTTAAGGCAGGAAAGGCTCTTAAGGAAGCTGTTGCAAAGGTTAAGTAAGACATTTTAAATGAAAACGGACGCTTTCGGGCGTCCTGTTTTTTTCTGAAGTTTTTTATTTTGTAGACTTTTGGTTTTTGTTATGGTATAATTATAATTGTACGATTGCATGGGAGGTATGAATGGATAAGCTGCTTATAGTTGACGGACACAATCTCTTATTCCAAATGTTTTACGGAATGCCCTCCCGAATCGTTAACAAGGACGGAAAGGAAATTATATGAACTTCGGTTTTTCTTACATAGGCTTGATTTTTTTAGCAATGCTTATTGTACCAAATATAATATGGACAAAAAATATTCCCGAGGGCTATGAAAAATACGTAAAAAACGAAAATAAAATTCTGGTTATTCTTGAAAGAGCGGGAGAGGCACTTGTGTCATGTGTTTCTCTGATATTTTCGGATTTTAATATAAACGGTATCACATATTGGTCTTTATGGCTGCTGGGCGCGGCCCTGCTTATGATACTTTATGAGATCTACTGGGTAAGGTATTTTAAAAGCAGCAAGACGATGAAGGATTTTTACCGCGATCTTTTGGGAATACCCGTTGCGGGGGCCACATTGCCCGTTGCCGCGTTCCTGCTGCTCGGAATATACGGAAAAAACATTTTTATGATAGTTTCGGTAGTGATTTTGGGTATAGGTCATATAGGCATACATCTTAATCACAGTAAAGAGATTAAATAAAAGTGATGTATCGGAGGTGTTTTTTTGAATATTGTTGAAATAATCGAAAAGAAAAGAGACTGCAAGGAGCTTACCGAAGAGGAAATACGCTTTTTCGTGCGGAGTGTGTGCGACGAGACTATTCCCGATTATCAGATAAGTGCTTTGCTTATGGCAATTTGCATAAACGGAATGAGCGACGGAGAGATCTCGGTACTAACCGACGCTATGGCCAAAAGCGGCGATACGGTGGACTTAAGTTATATCGAAGGAGTTAAGGTTGATAAGCACTCCAGCGGCGGGGTAGGGGATAAGACTACTCTTGCGGTGGCTCCAATGGTCGCGGCATGCGGTCTGCCCGTTGCCAAAATGTCGGGCAGAGGCTTGGGCTTCAGCGGCGGCACAATAGATAAGCTGGAATCGATAGAGGGTTTTCGCACCACTCTTTCCGAGGCGGAATTTACCGAGTTTATAAGGCGGGATAAGATAGCCTTAATGGGGCAGACAAAAAATGTCGCGCCTGCCGATAAAAAGCTTTACGCTCTCAGGGACGTTACGGGAACGGTACCCAGCCTGCCCCTTATTGCCGCCAGTATAATGAGCAAAAAATTAGCCTGCGGTTCGGACGCGATCGTGCTTGACGTAAAGTGCGGCTCGGGGGCGTTTATGAAAAACCTTGACGACGCGATCGAATTGGCTCAGAAAATGACCGCCATAGGCGAAAAAAACGGCAGGAGAGTTTTTGCCGTTGTTACCAACATGGATCAGCCGTTGGGAAACGCCGTGGGCAACGCTCTTGAAGTAAAGGAAGCGATAGACACCCTTAAGGGAAAGGGTCCCGAGGATTTTACCGAGCTTTGCTGTATAATCGGTTCGTTTATGCTGTTGGCGGGGGAAAAAGCAGAAAGCTTGGAAAAGGCGCGGGAGATGCTTAAAGACGCGGTTGCAAGCGGTAAGGCTCTTCAGAAGTTTAAAAAATTTATTGAAAACCAGGGCGGTGATCCCGAAATAGTCGAAAATACCGGGCTTCTGCCCGCCGCAAAGGTGAAAAAGGTTCTGGCATCGCCTTGTGACGGCGTTATTACCGCCATTGACGGTGAAAGGATCGGTGCCGCGGCGGTAAGCGTTAAGGCGGGAAGACTTGTTAAAACGGATAAAATAGATTTCGGAAGCGGCTTTGTTTTACTTGCAAAGATAGGAGATAAGGTGGTTAAAGGACAGCCGATAGCGGAAATATACGCTCCCGACGAGACTTTGGCGAACGAGGCGGGCGAACAGCTTTTAAACGCCTATTTCTTTGGAAAAAACGCGGAAATAAAGCCGATGCTGCTGGCTTATACGGATAAGGAGGGGATATATCGTGATTAAAACAAGCGTTGAGGACTGCGGCTACAAGGCTCTTGCCGAAAAGGCAAAAGAAGCGGTTGAAAACGCCTACTGCCCTTACTCGGGTTACAGAGTGGGCGCGGCGGTGCTTACGGAAAACGGAAATATTTATACGGGCTGCAATATTGAAAACGCAAGCTACGGAGCTTCCAACTGCGCCGAAAGAACGGCGGTCTTTAAGGCGGTGAGCGAGGGTGAGCGCAGGATAATGGCAGTTGCGATATTTACCGACGAGGGCAATGACGCTCCCTTTCCGTGCGGTATATGCCGACAGGTGTTAAGCGAGTTCTGCGAGCCCGACGCCGCGATAATTATTTACGACGGGGCGGATTCTGTTTACAATGCGGAATTGGCGGAGCTTTTGCCCTATTCATTTCAGTTTAACAATGAATAAGGCAAAAGGTAAAAAAGAAAGGACAATATTTAAAATGCACCATACTGCAAGAAAAATAAGCGCACTTTTTATTTGCGCAAGTATACTGCTTACGGGCTGTAACGGAGGCAAGGAAAGCAATTTGGCAGGCACGGGGGCAGAAATACCCGAATACGATATTGAAGCAAGAGAGCTGCCCGAAAACGAAGCAATGACCTTTGTAAAAAACCTGAAAATCGGCTGGAATTTGGGAAATACTCTCGACTCGGACTCTAAAACCTCGGTGGAGCGCGCCGCGGAGACCTCATGGGGTTCGCCTATGATAACCGAAGAGATGATAGCTGATATAAAAGACGCGGGCTTTAATACGATACGCATACCCGTGACCTGGCACACTCATGTGGACGACAGCTTTAAGATTTCGGATTACTGGTTAGGCAGAGTTAAAGAAATTGTGGATTACGCTTACAAAAGAAAAATGTACGTTATAATAAATATTCATCATGATATGGAAAAGTCCTACTATTATCCGACCTATGAAACGCTGGAAAGCTCAAGGGCTTATTCCGACGCGATATGGGGACAGCTTTGCGAAGCTTTTAAGGACTATGACGAGCACTTGATATTTGAATCCATAAACGAGCCGAGGTTAAAGGGCACGGAAAACGAGTGGTGGATAGACGAGAACAGCGAGACGGGGAAGGAAGCTATCGACTGCATTATGCAGGTGAATCAGTCCTTTGTCGATCTGGTAAGAGCAAGCGGCGGCAGCAACGCGACGCGTTATCTTATGACGCCAAGCTACTGTGCTTCTCCGACCTATGCCTGCACCGATTATTTCAGCCTGCCGGACGATCCTGCACAAAGAACTATACTTTCCGTGCATGCCTATGAGCCGTACAATTTTGCTCTTTCCGACGATAAAAGCTCAAACGCCTTTATCGCGGGCAGAACAAGCGCACAGGTCAAGACGGTAATGGATTCGCTGTACGAAAAGTACACCTCTGCGGGCATTCCCGTTGTTATAGGAGAATTTGGAAGCCGAAATAAGGACAACCTCGAAGCGAGAATAGATCACGCCGCTTATTATGTAAGCGAAGCGAGAGCGGCGGGAATAACCTGTGTCTGGTGGGATAACCACGCTTTTACCGGAAACGGGGAGCTGTTCGGGCTTTACGACAGAGAGGAAATGGAGTGGGAATACCCCGATATTGCCATTGCAATGATGAAAAATTGTGAGTAATAATCTTTAATCAATAAAAAATATACCCGTCCAAACCAAGGTTAAATGAGGTTTTGACGGGTATATTTATACTAATTTCCGATGATAGTATAGACAAATTTCGCTGTCGATCGGAAATTAGTGATTATGAATTAGTATTATTATAATATCGGTTCTCATACTAATTTCCAATCAAAGTATAGACAAATTTTGCTGTCGATTGGAAATTAGTGTTTAGGGTGTAATTGAAAATCACATTGTAGACCCTGTAAAATTTGTCTACAATATGATTTTCAATTAGTATCAAAACATCGCTACCATATCTTCCTGACTTCTTACCCACATATCCGCTCCGTCGCCGAAAACCTCGGCGGAAATAACGTACCCCTCGTCGGTTTTCTTAATAATTTTCGCCGTGGGAAACCTGTCTAAAATCGGTTCGGGATCTTTGCCCTTATACAAAAACTTGATTCGTTTCGGATTTACGCCGCACATAAACTGTGTACTTTCATGCAGCTCGTTTTCCTCGGAGCTGCTTTCATATTGTATATTAAAATGCTTGTTCAGCACCTCAAAGCTTTGTATTCTGTCTATCCTGTAAATCGTTGGAAAACTATCGTCAGTGCCGCGGAGTTCTTTTTCTCTGTCAATGCTCTCATTAAACGCCGCAAGGTAAAAATAAAACGCCGAAAACATTATTCCGATGGGCCGAACAATACGCTTAACATCTGTTCCGTCCTGCCTTGTGTATATAATCTTCATACATAAATGCTGCTGCACCGCATCGCCGATTTCCCACATATTATTTACAAACCTTTTATGATGATTAAGTTCGGTGTAATGGTACAGCTCGTTTGAAATCAAGTCGTTCACCATGCGCTTATTTTTCGGCTTAACACAGCAGGTCAGAAGCTTGTTTATGATAGGAGTCATTTCGTTTTTTGTAAAAGCGCGGCTGCCAAGCAGTATCTTGCAGACCGCCAGAGCCTCGCTGTTTGTCAGCGCGGTCATATCGCTGCCCACAAGATGATACCCGTTTAACTGCCTGTCATAAACGAGTTCATTGCAGCTTTCATCCAAATCCGCATTATCTGCGAAAAAGCAGCGCAAGTCGTTAATGTCCCGTTGAATTGAACGCGGGTCAACACCGAAATATTCGGCTTCCTCATATTTATTGACAATCTCACCGTTCATAAGCTTACTGTAAATCACAAGAACACGATTAAACTTTAATCCCGAGTTCAACCTGTCATTTTGCAAAAAATTCACTTCCTTAATAATTTTTTGTTTTTTATTATTTTTTATATTATATCATACTGTAAAAAAGCTGTCAATACTTTTAGTGGATATTTTATATGCTAATAAAAGGCGTTGTATAAATTTTCAATACGGTATAAAGTTATACTATATGGGTATGAAGGAAGTGTACAAGTGAGCATTAAAAGAGATAAAATTTCTTATGTAGTGGGACAGCGGATAAAAAAATTCCGTACGGAACGAAAAATAAGTCAGGAAGCTCTTGCTTTATCGTCGGAAATTTATCCCGCATATTTGGGAAGATTGGAGCGGGGCGAACGCTGTCCCACAATCGAAACTATTTATAAAATATGCGGCGGTCTGAAAATTTCCATGTCGGACCTGCTTGATTTTGACGTTGACGTAAAGCCCACCTCGGAGGAAGCGAAACACCGCATAGAAAAGGCAATGAGCGGCTTGTCCGACGAGGAAGCCATACGCATTGCAGAGATCGTTGAAAATGTTGTTAAATTCAAGAAATACTGAAATGATCGGCCCGATTGTTTGCAGAATAAAATAAGGAAAAGGAGAAAAACAACGATGTATATACGCAAAGCCGTGCCTTCTGATTTTGATTCCGCTTCCGCGCTGTACGATAAAGTGACCCTATATCTTGAACAACACATTAACTATCCCCACTGGACTCACAAGGTCTATCCCTGCTCCGATACCGTTAAGGAGGGACTGGAGACGGACAGCCTGTTTGTGTGCTGCGAGGGTGACGGGATAATGGGAGCATTTCTTTTAAACACCGACCCTGCGGGGGATTACTCGGCGGGAGAGTGGAGCAGGGATATTGCCGACGGCGAATATATGATAATACACGCTTTGGCTGTCGATCCCGATTTTTCGCGCAAGGGCGCGGGCAAAGCCATGGTTGAGTTTTGTCTGAATTATGCAAAGGAAAAGGGATATAAGGCGATACGGCTTGACGCGGTACCCGAAAACCTTCCCGCAAGGCGAATGTATGAAGGCCTTGGCTTTTCATTTGCGGGAGAGAAGGATTTAAAGCGTTATGAAACGGGGATTCCCGTATTTGCCTTGTATGAATATAACCTTTAAAAAAGGCCGCAAAAAACGCTGTAATGCCGACAATGGCTTACAGCGTTTTTTGCATACATATATTATACCTCTTTTATATCAGCGGTGTTTTTTTACGCCACGGCGTCAAACAGCTTTCCAAGCTCCCCTGTTTTGTCCGAAAGTCCCACGTCAAAGCGTTCGTCTCTTTTTTCGCGGGTAACGGTTTTTGTTTCGCCGCCCGAAACGTAGGATTTTCCGCATTCGGGACAGATAGCTCTTTTAATAACTACGCTTTGGGAAACTATCTCCTTGTTTTCGCGTGCAGCCTTGGCCCGGTTGCGGTTAACGTGTTCATATTCGTGGCCTCTTACAGCGGCTTCCGCGCTTCCTGCGCCAACCTTTGAGGCGGTTTTGAAGGAAACTCCGGGATCGTCGGATTCGTCCTGATATTTCCTGTTTTTGCAGGTTTCACATTCGCCGTCCTCTTGACCTTCCGCTTTCATTTTATTCAGCCGAGTTTGTAGATTTTTGATTCTGTTGTCTAAATCGGCAATTCTTTTGTCGGAAGAATCCGAAAGGGTGTTGTCATTCTGCTTTTGATATTCTTCACGCTTGCGTTCAAGGAGCTTTATGGTGTCCTCAATATTGCTTTTTGAGTCTTTGTCGGAGGTTCCGATGAGGGTACCCGACATTCCGATGCCGATAGGCGATACTGCCATACAAACACTTCCTTTCGTAAAATTCTTAAGCTAATTATAGCATATGTTCATGATTTTGTCAATATAAAATCAGTTAAACGCAAGATCGGTAATTTTCCATTCCCCGCCCAACTTCACCATATAAACGGTATAATCCGCCAAGGAGTGTGATTCTCCGTTTTCGGCGGAATTGACCCCGTACAGCACATGATCGTATCTTACCCTTACAGATACGCATTTGTCGCTGTAAAAAATCGGGTCGTCGGCTTCCGTATCGAGAAAATCGTAGCTTGTATGCCAATTGTGCCAGTAATTTTCATAGCTGTACAGCTCACTATATATAGGCATATTCGGCGCAAGATATTGAGCGACCGCGTTTAATCCTCCGTCGTTTACAACGTATCTTGAATATGTCTTTGAAAATTCAAGCGCAAGCTGTGAAAGCTCCCCGTCTTTAGTCTGCGCAAGAGAAAATTTACCGTCCCGAAGCGTAAGCGGATGTCCCGATTGGTCATAAGCGGTAAATTCCGGTTCGTTGATAAAGCCTGTTATTTTATATGTAACGGAACACGGTGTGCTTTTGATCAAGCCCTGAAAATGCCCGGTTTCGGGGTATGCCGCGCTTGTTTCGGTTACATAAACCTCCGAGACCTCTTTTCCGTTGCAGAAAACCGCCGCATTGCCCGGCGCGGTAACGGAATAATCAAAGGTAGGTATTTCCCCGAATTTTACGTCGTAAAGCTCGTATTCGTAAAATCCGTAGCCCAAGTCCCTGTCCGATTTTCTCACCTCGGCCTCGGCGATGACGCCCTCGCTTGATATTATATTGTAAACCGTTTTACTGTCATCGCTTTCCCTTCCGTTTCGGCTGTAAGACAAAACGCCGTTCGTCAGCTTCTTAAAATACCCTTCGATCGCCGTTTCATCTTCAAATTCGTTGCATTCGACCTTTAATTTTTTTAACAAATCGGCCTTGTTATTGTCAAACTCCTCCATAAGCTTATTTACGGGGATCTCGGGATTGCTTTTTTCGTAGGCGGCAAGAGCTTTCCAGAGATGAGCCAATGCAATGACTATTATGCTCGCCGTTATAAGGGAAAGAGCTCCGTAGATTATCCTAAAAGCGACAGTACCTTTAGTTATTTTTTTCTTCATTCTTTATTTGTCCCGTATTATTTATTCTTTAACCAAAAAAGCGGTACACATTTTTCTCAGTCCGATAAGGCTTGCGTTGGAATTGATATGCTCGCCCTTGTACAGCATGCTTGTGGACGAGCCGCCGTCAAGGTTGTAGGCGTTTATTGCCTCAAATTTCAGCATAATGTCCTGAATGTCCACAAGGCTCGCGCCTAAGCTGTTGGACTGTCTGCCGTCAACGGTCAGAAGCAGCATTGCTCCGTCCGCCCTTTGTCCTATTGCGGTCCTCGGATTAAGCCCGCCGCCCGTACCCAATGATTCGGTGGGTATATTGTTTACAATAAGGGTAGGGCCGTACTTTGCCGCGTCGGTCACTCCCATTTCAATGGCCTTCTGTATGGAAAAGGTGCCTACTATCAGCTTTCCGTCATTGGTTATTGCGCAGCACTCCCAGCTTGTGCTCAACGGACCGCCCCAAAGCACCTCGCCCTGCGACATTACGATGCCGTAAGGCTCGCCGCCCGTTCCGTGTCCCGGCCTGTCGTCCCAGCCGCCGCCGTTTATGCCCGCGACGATATTGTCATAGCTGCCGTAAATTTCATCAATGGTCTTTCCGTATTTATCCTCGCCGAATTCTCCCGAAACGCCTACAAAAACTCTTGTGGGGTCGTAGACTATCATCATTTTTCCCCGATATGTGGAACCAACCACGTCGACAATATCTATTCCGTCGCCGTCGGGATCGACCTCTTGTCCGTTTGAACCGGGGATAAGTCTTTTCGCGCCGCTTGCGTCATTGGTGTTATTTCCGCCGCTGACGACAACGTTACCGTCCTTTTTTCCTCCGATCACCACAAGCTCGGTATCGGTGATTTCATCGGTGTTTTGTATTGCGTTTGCCGCCATTATTTCGTCCACCTTCTCCTGCCCCAAAAAGGAGGTGGCCAAAAACTGCGCCGCGCTGGTTTCCATCATTGAAACCACAAAAAGGTCTCTGGCTTTTTCGGACGGACCGAATTCAACTATCATAATTGCTCCCAAAAGTCCGCCGATAAGCAAAAACATCAAAGTGAAAAACACAAGAAACGATCTAAAAATTATTGTTTTGACATTGCGCGTTTTTCTGAGTACGGGCTTAGGCTGTCTCCGATTTTTGTTATGTCTGCCGTCATCAAGCTCCACAGCCTGTTTTTTTATGATCAAGCCCTCATATGATGACATTTTTATGATCCACCTTTCCTAATGATGAATGTTGTTTTAATACTAATATCCATTTAAAAAGTAGACAAGCTACTTTTTAAATGCACTGCCGCAATAGCGGCAGCGTGAGGGAGCGAAGCTCCCTCAGATATTGTATTGAACGTACATATCCGCCGCCCTTGGCGGTCCTTCGGCAAAGCCGAAGGATTTGGACAGTAGATTTT
>JAAVIF010000075.1 GCA_014799365.1 Oscillospiraceae bacterium | reverse complement strand
TCTGTTTTGACAGTAGACAAAACAGAACAGGGTCTACTGTCAAAACAGAGTTACACCCTAAGCACTAATATCTGTTTAAAAAGCCATTTTATCCACTTTTTAAACAGATATTAGTATCAGATTGCGGAAAAGAGAGCATTATATTTTGATTAAGGGGAAATTGATTATGTCAGTATTAAAAAAATTTTATAAAACAATGGCGATTATATTATCCGCCATTTTTATTCTGCCATCATGCTCGAATAATACTTCGAATGATGAAATCGCCTTGGAAACAGACGACGATTTTTTTGTTTATGACAAAATAGAATATGCAAACTGTTTTGATGTAGACAGCGACGGTATTGTTTATACTGTGGAAGCTGTCTATGAGTATGTTGAGACCGATACATACACAGGAAACACTATTGTGGGTTCGGAAATTGCCGTTTATTCATTAAACGGAGAGATCAAGGAAAGGTACAGCCTTGACGAATACAATCCGACAACAATTTCTTATTACAACAATAAGCTTTATTGTACCGGCGGAAAAAATAACTTGAATAATTGCATTATTTTTTGCCTTGACCTTGAAACGAAGGAAATAACCGATCTGTATGAAACAGAGCTAAGCACTTATGTCGGTTATCCGAATAACGCTCTTTTTTCGGATAGCAAACTGTATTTTTCGGTCGCTGCTCCCGCAGGAGATAAGAAATGTCCTTACGAAACTCAGGAGTTCCACTATCAGGGCTGCGATATATACAGCTTTGACCCGGAGGCCGGAGAGCTTAAAAAGCTGAACATTGATTTTCCCTGCGCCATAGCAAGCACCTATAACGGAGGTATCTGCATTTATGCCGTTGACGCGAAAGGCACTTACTTTACATTCGGTGAGGACGGCGAGAAAATATACGGTTTTGGTAAGCCGATAAGTGCCTTTACGGTAATAAACGAAAACAACGATTGCGTTTTTTCCGTAACTCATAACCACACTCTTAATCTGATGCCTATGGGCGAAAACGACTACGCGGAACTGATGCCGGATGTTTCGGCGAGGAACATCAAGTTAGTAAACGGGTATACCTTTTATTTAAACGAATGGAGTACTGACAACAATAACACCTTCGAACTTTGCCGAATTAAAAACTCCGCCCATATCAAGGGAAATAAAAGTATAAAAGCGATCTCGCCGCAATTTGTATATGACGAACCCTTCGGATGCGGATATATGATGTCCTTAAATAAGCTTGAAGACGAGGAGTTTGCCCTTACCGTACTGTCCCAAAGCGCGGATTATGATGTCTGCGTTTTAAGCTCAGCTCTTACCGTATCAAGCGGAATACGCGATAAGGGTACATTTTATCCCCTGAACGAAATAGAGGGGATAGAGGAGTATCTTGACAGGTGCTTTCCTTATGTAAAGGAAACGGCGATAAACGATGACGGTGAAATATGGATGCTTCCCATTGAAGTGGATATAAATGTTTTGATATATAATGAAGTGTTGTGCCGTGAATACGGAATCGAATTCAGTGATGATATGACCTATGAGCAGCTTATCGAAAATGGCAGAATTGCCGCTAAAAGCAGAATGAGAAACTTCTATTCACTTCAAGGATATATGCTGAACACCAACGCGCTTCTTCAATTTATGCGCAGCGGCGGATTTGATAATGAAGCTTTTCGAAGCTTTGCCGATTTTTCAAAGGAAAAAGCCAATTACTGCACCTCTCCTTACGGTGAGCTTTTTGTAACGGGGTTTGCTACCGAATATGAACCTGCCCAAAATCAAAACGACAGGTACCTTTTTTCCTCGCTGCAGGATAAAAGTGCCGCGCAAGTGATGTACAAAGGCAATACGGCATTACGAGCCTGTGCTCTTCCCTCGCTGACAGAGGATAAAAGAAGTGTTGCCGCCTGTATTTTTATTAGCGTTAACCCCAATTCCGATAATCTTGAATCCGTTTTGGAATATATTACCTCTCTCACGGAGTATCTGACCGATAATAATCCGAATATTATTTTTTCCGAAAACAAGCTCGGTGACACTCAATATTCAAGGGATCTGTACGGTATTTACGAAAACGCTTCAATAAGCTTTGATATTCCCTATGAGATATGCAGATACGATTATGAAGATTACCTTTACGGTAATATCACTCTTGACGAATGTATTGACGAAATGAGCAGAAAACTGGACATTTACCTGAATGAATAATTATAAAAAAACAGGAGCCGAAAATGAAAAACCGTAAGACGAAAAAACACCTGAGCTGGAACGCAAAATGTATGCTTTGCCTGATCCCCAGTCTTCTGGGAACAGCGGTGTTTTTTGCGTTTCCCTATCTTCGCGTATTATATTATTCGCTGATAGATAATCAGTTTAGGCGTAATTTCGTATGGCTTGATAATTACATAGAAACACTGCAAAACAAATATTTTCTGCTTGCCCTGAAAAATTCGCTTTTGCTCATTATAATTGCAGTGCCTGTTTTGATAATATTGGCGTTGCTGGTGTCCCTTGTGCTGTCCTACGGAATAAGGTGGGTGCGTAAGACCCGCTTTGCCTTCGTGCTGCCTATGGTCATACCTACGGCGAGTATTGTTGTTATCTGGCGGAGCGTGTTTAATATCGGTAATTTTGCGGAGTATTCGCCGCTCCCAATTTATTTTTTGTTCATCTGGAAAAACATTGGAATCTGTATCGTGCTTCTTACTGCCGCCCTTACATCGATTGAAGGCAATATTTACAATGCGGCAAAATTAGATGGAGCGAACAGCTTTACTCTGCACACCAAAATAACAATACCCATGATAATGCCCACAGTATTTTTCACCGTGCTTTTGTCAATAGTCAACAGCTTTAAAATTTTCAAGGAAAGCTATCTTTTTTACGGCACCAATTATCCCCCCGATCACAGCTATACCTTGCAGTATTACATGAACAACAACTTTTTAAAGCTCGATTACCAGTCTCTCGCATCCTCGGCGGTGCTCACCTCTATACTGGTTTTCGGGATTGTAATGGCGGGAATGGCGATACAGCGGAGGTACGGAAAATGAAAAAAATTATTGCGGTTATATTTTCGCTTTTAGCGTTTATTTTCATTTTACCGATAGCGGCGACGGTGTTTTTTTCCTTTACCGATGAGGGCTCATTTACACTGCAGGGCTACGCGGATCTGCTGTTTGACTGCTTCATTTTTTATCCGGCGTTTTGGAACAGCGTTTTTTACGCGGCGGCGATAACCTTGATTCAGCTGCCGGTAATTATCCTATGCGCATTTGGGTTTTCACAGAGCAAATTTAAGGGTAAGAGTGCGCTTTTCGTATTTTATATTGTGCTTATGATGATGCCGCTGCAAGTAACTATACTTCCCAACTATATAGGCCTTAGAGATATGAATCTTATAAACACGCCTTGGAGCATTGTTCTGCCGATGATATTCAGCCCATTCGGTGTTGTTGTGATGAATCAGTATATGAAAAGCATCGACGGCTCTCTGATAGAAGCCGCGCGCCTTGAAACAAGCTCCGTTTTCAGAGTTATTATCACAAGCGCGATACCGCAAATAAGGGTATGTATTTTCGCAGTGGTACTGTTTGTATTCGCAGATTGCTGGAATATGTTAGAGCAGCCGATGCTGTTTCTAAAGGACGAAAGCCTGACCACTCTTTCGGTGTTTATTGCCAATTCTGCACAATATACGGGAGCGGTGCTGTTCCCCGCTGCGGTGATTTTCCTGATACCTGTGCTTATTTTGTATTTGTTTTTTAACGAAAATCTTGAAAAAGGACTTACCTTGGGAGAGCTGTCATGAAAAAGGCACTTATTGTAATTACCGTTTTATTTTTCGGAACAATGCTGTTTCTGACCTTTTTTGCGGAAACAATACATAATTCCCTTTTGCCCCACGTTACCGTTTCTCACGCCGAAAGCAGGCTGCTTCCCTTCGAATACACCGACGAAAACGGAAATACCGTCAACGGCTCGCAAACAAAAACTGTCGTTCTCGAGGAGCTGCTCGAAAACGGCGTTTTTGTGATTTATACCGCCGAAAAAAACGGAACCCCACGTACTTTCGTGCGGTTTACCGAGGTGCAGGGGGGTATGGTTTCGGAGGATGGATATGTTGAAGTGATCGCAGGAATAAATTTTTGGGATCAATTTGTGATCGAAAGCAATAAAGCTCTGTATGACGGGTGCGAGGTGATTGTTGAATGGGAAACGTAGCTTATAAACATATATTTTTTGAAATTGAATGTTATCTTATTTCGCTTTTCCAATTTTTCTATATCCGCGGGCTCGAATATGTGGAAATGACATGAAGGTCGGATAAATTTTCTATTCTGTAAAGAGATAACAAAGCTTAATGAAAACAAAAAACATATCAATAAATCGAAATTCAGCGAGGGAGATCATATGCCAAATTCTATTAACGATTACCGCCAGCTTATGGACAAGCCTTGGGGAAGAATGTTCTATGATATAATATTCAGACAACTTGATTTATCGGATAGCATTCCTCTAAAGATACTTGATTTCGGAGCAGGATTCTGTGTCACAGCCAATCATTATTCTGAACACCATATAGTAACCGCCGTTGAACCTAACAAGGAAATGATTGAGTTAAGCATACATGATAATCGTTTTGATCTAATACACGGTGGTATTGAAACTCTAAGCACCTATGCGGACAATTCGTTTGATTTTGTGATATGTCACAACGTTCTGGAATATGTTCCCGATAAAGAACTAATATTACAGGAGCTTGCAAGAATATTAAAGCCAGGAGGAAAACTTTCGGTAGTTAAGCATAATCTCATGGGAAGGATCATGGCGTATGCTGTCTTTTCGGATGATCCGAAAGCTGCGCTTGATTTGTTGGAGAGCGGTGATAATGAAGAAAGTTCATTTGGCAAGCGCGATACTTATGACGATGATTATATTATTGTATTGGGAGATAAATATGGTTTGTCGATGGAAAAAATATTAGGTATCCGCACATTTTTTGCACTGTCAAAAAACAATGATATCAAGTTTACTCAGGAGTGGTACGATAACATGCTTGCGTTGGAAATGAGGACCTGTAATTTGCGTGAATATAACAATTATTCTTTCTTTCATCATTTGATTTTTCAAAAGAAAGAATAATTACCGTGAACGTATACGATAAGTTAAGGCGTATTATCAATAGATACTCAATTGTTCGTTGAGTTTTGATTAAGATAATTATCCAAATAATCAATCCACTCCGGAACATTTTCTTCTTCAAAAAAGCGATAGAGAAATTCAACCATTAGGTTGTGTCTTTCTATCGCCTCTTTTTTTCGGAATCGGTCAGCATCAGATCCTTTAGTTTCAGTAGTTTTTCGAACATATGAGTAACAACGGTTCCACCTTTTTTGCTATATAATCGGCCGCAGACATATTTAATGTGGGGCATACTTGTTTTCTCACTTCTTCTATCACTGCGGGTATCTCCTATTTTTTAATTATATTGCAAAAAATGAAGCGGTCGTCAGGTTTTCAAAAAATAGATATGGTTTTTACTTGATTATTTCCAACATAGCTGCAATATCCTCGGTTGCCATTGTTACTTTTGACTTTTCGATCAAAATGTTTCCGCCTGTCATTATGTATGACGGCATCACTCTAATACCCTCATAGTAGATTTTGCTATTACGCAATTTATAGGTGGAAACGGCGGGAATAGCATTTTTCTTTGTTGACTTTCTCGTAATCATGTTAAAGGCCTTCTTTGCAACATCGCCCATAAGCATAATAACCTTTATATTGGGAAATAAAGAAAGCTCTGCTTCTAAATAGGGCAAACTATTTTCAATACTGCTTTTATCAATGGTATATTCTGTCTTTGGGTTTTTTACGGCATTTGTAATATAGATACCCATTTGTAATATGTCTTGTATAGAAGTAACCTCTGCTCCTGCCCCTTGAAAAAGAGGGATAGTTGTTTTCAGATGATCTGCGTAGGGGGTTCCATAAAAATCCTGTAATGGGTCAGATGGTACAACTTCATTTATCATAATTGCCTTAATCGTAAGCGGGTCAATTTCAATATTGTTTAGAAATATACCGTTTGCTATACCTAATTTCACTTCAAGTTCTTTTTTGATATTCATATCTTTATTCTCCTTTGCAAGCTCATTCTTTCAGCTTCGTCCTGCCAATACTGATGTTAATTTAATGGTTTAACTTACTGTTGACTAAAAGAATGTTACTATATTATTACGCTTTTTTTACGATTTCTTTAGCTTCATGGAAGGCGGCTAATTCCTCAATTGCAACATCAATACCTTTGTAATCATTAAAATCGGGATTGAATATATTTCTTTCTTTAATAATAAATTTTTTTGTCCTCCAGTCCATCTTGCAATCTAAATAACCGACAAATTGATTTCCTACAATAATCGAAAGAGGCCATTTCATTCCTTTTTTCTTGAAATACTCAAAAGAAAATGAATAATCGAAAAATGCTTTAAGCCAAGTTTTGTCTCTTACAATTGTATCCATTGGTGATATAAGTCGAACTTCACAGCAATTCACAGCTGCCTTTTCATTTAGAAGTTGTATTTTGGACGAATGGATATAGTAATATTTTCGACCGATTTTATATGAAAGCTGTAATATTTTATTTTCGGATTTCAACTCTTCAAAAACAGGCAGAATATCAGCGGTTTTAAACCCTGATATATGAGAAACGTGAACCGGATCAGTTACTCCCAATGAAGCTATTAGTTTTTCAACTATACATTTTATAGCTTGTTTTTCATCTATGGAATCATTAGTCCAATCAAAAGAGCCCACTTTTTCTTTTAAAATAAAAACAGGTTCTCTGAAAGTTCCGGGATTTCTGCCGCAAGTCAAAAGGTCTCCCCTGCGAGTTAATCTATAAAAGGCACGGAATATCGGCAAATTATAGCTTTGGTCGTGTTCCCGCCTATATTTATCCCATTCATAGGATAAATTCAAATTCTCCCAAATTTGATTAGCGGTCAATCCGTCAAATTCTATTAAACTTTCTTTTAATTTCTTTTCTGCGGCTTGAATTTCAGGGCTATCTCCCGCTGCAAGCCAGCTTTCGTCGGAAGCTCCCCATCTCACAATACCTTTTGCAGCATTCTTATACAACGAATACTCATTACTTGGTATAAGAAACATATTACGCTTAAACGTCCACGTTTCGACAACCTTAAAATCTTTATATGCTGCAATATCCAATTGTTCCGCTTTAAAATCTTTTTTTCTGTTCCAAAGCATCATATATTGGTTTAGATGTATAGTGGGATTTGGGTCATATTGCAATCCGCAAATATCCGATACAATATCCTCTATACTGTCGGAGCTTTTCTTTAACAAGTGCTGACTATCCAAAATAATATTGCGAATGTCATTTATATCATAAATTGTATTACTCATAAGATACACCTTTTCTTGGTTTGCTTAATAACAAAATTTTAATTGCTTTAAGCCATGCTAAAAACAAAGAAAACGACAAGTTTCATTTTCCCGATACTTATCGTTTTTTGGCGCAGACGGTGGGATTCTAAGCCACGGTACTTTTCACGGTACAAACGATTTCGAGTGAATAAATCGAAAGTGAAAGGTAGGGAAAGTGAAGGAAAATAGCGGAATTTAGTGGAAGGGGTAAAAAGGGGTTCTAAGAAAGGTTGTGAGGTAAGATGTGGGGAGATTGGCTGGTGGTGCGGTGTCGATGGTGATTTTAGTTCTTGAGAAATTCCAAGAGAAAACCAAAGGGGTGTTTTAGAATTTGGGTTAGAATTGGGTGGATTTAAGCCTGATTATATCACTTTTGGAGTGGAAAATCAAGGGGCGGTTAGGGATAAGAACACACAAAGTTATATGGTGAGTAGAAAGTGTTTGGTGACCGAAATGCTATACTTTCGGAAATTTTGTAGAAATACGCAAAATTAAAGAATCGATATGTCACTGAATGCACAGAACAGAAAATTTTCTAAAAAGGCTTGACAATATTTACCAAATGGTGTATAATGATCACAAAACACACAGAACATATAAAAACAAAATCACAAAAAACACATTAACGAAAAAGAGGTGCGATATGATTCTTGAAGATGTAGCTGCAATTCGAACAGGAGTCGTAGCCACAAGAAAAAAAGTCAGTGAAAAAGAACCAGTGATACACAAATATAAATTGTTGAATTTAAAGTGTGCATCGGCAGCAGGATATCTTGACTTACAATACATAGAAGAGCTTCCTACGACAGATCCGTTAAAGCCCGAGTATTTCACACAAATGGGTGACATCTTAGTTAGGTTAAGCACACCATATACAACAATTATGATCACAAGAGAAGATTGGTGCGGATATCTGATCCCCTCGCATTTTGCGATAATAAGAGTTGATGAAAATAAGGCTGCACCCGAATATGTGCTGTGGCTTTTGAAACGGGAATCTACAATGCAAAAAATACTGCAGAACATAAGCGGAAGCGGGATTTTTGGCACTATAAACTCAAAGTTTTTCAATTCTCTGCCTATACAAGATTTGCCGATACAAAAGCAACAAATAATCGGTCAAATGCAAATACTGTCCGAAAAAGAGCAGGAACTCCTATATAATTTAGCCTTCCAAAAGGAAATGTACAACAAAGCTTTGATTGAAAAAATCTATGACTCTGCAAAGAAAGGTGATTGAATATGACTACAAAACAAAATATTGAAAAAGTTCTCTGGAATGCCTGCGACAGCTTTCGAGGAAAAATCGACAGCTCCCGTTATAAGGATTATATTCTTTCTATGCTCTTTGTGAAATATCTCAGTGATGTTTATGATGAAACAAAAGAAAAATATATCAAGCAATATAACGGAGATATGCGTCGTGTCAAACGTGCTATGGATCGTGAGCGTTTTGTTATGGACGAGACTTCTACTTTTACATATCTCTACAATAACCGCAATGACGCCGAGATCGGTCAAAAAATCAATGTGGCTCTTGCGGCGATCGAAAAAAACAACAGCGCAAAATTGCACGAAGTGTTCAGAGCCATTGACTTTAACTCTACTGTGGACTTTGGCCAACCGAGAGAGAAAAATGCTATCCTAAAAAATTTATTAGAGGACTTTAAGGACTTAGATCTGCGTCCCTCTCAGTTGGATTCGGTTGATATTATCGGGGACTCCTACGAATACATGATAGCTAATTTTGCTTCAGATGCAGGGAAAAAGGGCGGAGAGTTCTATACACCAAGCAAAGTGTCCGAATTGGTAGCACGTTTGGTTCAGCCAAAAGAAAATGATCGAATTTATGACGCAACCTGTGGCAGCGGAGGATTACTTTTAAAAGCATTTAAGCAAATCCCAAGCGGAAAAGCCCGTATTTATGGGCAGGAACAAAATATGCAGACTTGGGCGCTTTGCCGAATGAATATGTTTTTGCATAATGTAGATGACGCAGTGATATGGCACGGCGATACACTTGCTAATCCGGGAAATATTGAAGATGACAAGCTGATGAAGTTCCAGTGCATTGTGGCAAATCCTCCCTTTTCCTTGGATAAATGGGACAGCGGTTTTCTCGGAGATGCCGAAACAGATGTCAAGGGCAAAAAGCCAAAAATGAGTGCAGAGCTTGACCCATACCGCCGATTTGATTGGGGAATACCTCCTGCATCTAAGGGCGACTACGCATTTGTAATGCACATGTTACACAGCTTGGACGATTCTACCGGGCGTATGGGTATTATTCTCCCGCATGGTGTGCTGTTTCGCGGAGCAAGTGAAGGAAGAATACGCCGAACGATCATTGAACAGTTTAATTTCCTTGATGCGGTTATCGGTCTTCCCGCAAATCTTTTCTACGGAGCAGGAATCCCTGCTTGTATTCTTATCTTCCGTAAGGATAGGGGAAACAATAACAAAGTTCTCTTTATAGACGCAAGCGGCGACGGAAATTATGAAAAAGGTAAAAATCAAAACATTCTCCGTGAATATGATGTTGTTCGCATTGTAGATACCTATAGCCGTTATAAGAGTGATATTGACTTTATCGGCGAGGATAAATACAATCATGTGGCAACGCTTGAAGAAATCAGGGAGAATGATTTTAACTTAAATATTCCTCGTTATGTTGATACGTTTGAAGAAGAGAAACTGATTGATATTGATGAGGTAAAACAAAATATTGCCAATATTGAAGCTGAGCTTGCAGAGGTGCAGGCGCAGATGGATAAATATATGGAAGAATTAGGGTTATAAGGAGAATTGAAAATGTATAAAATCAAAAAAATTACATTTATAGATCATCCTATACTTAAAAATCTTTCGTTGGATTTTTGTGATATGGAAGGGAATGCCGTTGATACAGTAATTATTGCAGGGGAGAATGGTACTGGTAAGAGTACATTATTAAGTGAACTTTATGGAATATCTAACTACAGGGTTAATTTTCCATGCAAAGTTGATATAGAATATGATGGGGGATTGCTTAGCATTGATTATAAATTTTCTTATGAACCAGAATTTAAAAATACTATTTTTGTTAAAGACAATGAAGAATTAGAGATGAGCCTTGACATTAAAAGAACTTCCTTGGAAAGAAAATATCCATTAGCTGCAATTTACTCTGATGTGGACATAAATTTTCATTCTAACAAAGTATCATACATTACCAGCCTTTCACTTGATTCTGAACAGACAAGTCGTAAATCTTCATATGATTTGCCTACTCAAATAAAGCAATTATTAATTGACATACAAGCACTTGATGATGGAGATGTATTGCGTGCCGTAGAGTCTAATCCTGATAAAAAGTGTTCTGAACTTAAGTTAGATAAACGTATATCTCGATTTTCAAGTGCATTTAATCGAATGTTTGATAATCTTTCATATAATCGAATAGAAAATGAAAATGGACAAAAGTCCGTTCTTTTTAAGAAAAATAATGTTGATATTTCTATCGATAATTTAAGTTCAGGTGAAAAGCAAATAGTATATCGTGGTTGTTTTTTACTTAAAGATATAAACGCTATGAAAGGAGCATTTGTTTTTATTGATGAACCTGAAATCAGTTTACATCCCAATTGGCAAATGAAGATTATGGATTATTACAAAGGGATTTTTACTAACGAAGAGGGTATACAAACATCTCAAATATTTGCGGTTACACATTCTCCATTTGTTATACATAATGACAATCGCAGAAATGATAAAGTTATTATCTTGGTACGTGACGAAAACGGAGATATAATTGTAAAGGACAATCCTGAATATTTCAAGTGTAATTCAGTTGAGGTAGTGCAGGATGCTTTCTCTATAAAATCTTTCTCTGCTGAACAACCTACAGTTTATCTGGAGGGACAAACGGACGAAAAATATTTCAATAAAGCTGTTGATGTATTTGGTTATACTGTACCTTTTAGATTTAAATGGGTGGGATATATAGATGAAAACGGACAGGAAGCTAACACGGGAGATAAAAGTGTAGACAAAGCATTCCATTTTTTAGTGTCACAAAATTCAGAGGTGATAAATATTTGCCTAAAGGATTGTGATACGAATTGTCAAACAAAAAGGGTAAAAAATGTTATTGAAACATCAACTCCCAAATATGAGAATTCAAAGGGTATGGTAAAGGGAATTGAAAACGCTTTGGTTCTTGATGATGTTGATTTGACACCATTCTATGTAAATAAAGAAAAAACTGGAAACTATGGAGAAATAACTAAATATCAAGAATTTGATAAAATGGCATGCTGTAATAGTATTTGTGCAATGGATAGTGAAACGCTAAAGAAAGTATTCACAAATTTGAAAGAAATAATAAACACATTTGTTAAAATATATGAGGAGAAAGATAATGAATCCGCAGATCAAACAAAGAATCAAGCAAATCCGGAGCGGAGAGATTCCAAAAGAATATCAAAAGACGAAAGTCGGTATTATACCGATGGGCTGGAGCAAAACTCGCTTAAAGGAAATATTTTTTCGAGTATCTCGCAAAAACTCAGAAAACAACGATAATGTTTTAACCATATCAGCTCAGCATGGTCTTATTAGTCAGCGTGATTTTTTTAACAAGGATATTGCAAGCGAGGATAAATCGAACTATTTCTTGTTATATAAAGGTGAGTTTGCATATAATAAGAGTTATTCTAATGGGTATCCCTTTGGAGCATTAAAACGTCTTAAAATGTATGAAAAAGGAATAGTATCTCCTTTGTACATATGTTTTTCTGCTACAAAAGATAATAAGTGTCCTGAGTTCTATGAATATTATTTCGAGAGCGGAAAGATGAATAGAGAAATTAAAGCATTTGCGCAGGAAGGTGCAAGAAATCATGGTTTATTAAATATTTCGGTTGACGATTTCTTTAATTCTCATTTGTTTATCCCCCCTCTTGCTGAGCAACAAAAAATTGCCGAAATTCTCTCCACCCAGGACAAGCTTATCGAACTGAACCAACGAAAGATAGAAGAGCTTAAAAAGCTGAAAAAGTATTATTTAAGCAAAATGTTTCCCAAAAAAGGCTCAAATGTTCCAGAAATACGCTTCAAAGGTTTTACGGAACCTTGGGAACAGCGTAAGTTGGGTAATATATCTGAAAAGGTAACAAGAAAAAATCAAGATATGGTATGTGACGAGGTACTCACTAATTCTGCTGAATACGGTATCATATCACAACGTGATTTCTTTGACAAGGACATAGCAAATAACGAAAACATTGATGGATACTACATTGTAGAACCTAATGATTTTGTTTACAATCCACGTATTTCTACACTTGCTCCGTTTGGACCGATAAGGCGAAATAAGCTGGGAAAATTGGGAGCGATGTCACCATTGTACTACGTTTTCAGAACGCACGATGTTGATTATAGTTTTTTAGAATACTACTTTAAAACTAACGGCTGGTATAGCTTTATGCACCTTAATGGCAATTCTGGTGCTCGTTCCGATAGATTTGCAATTCGTGATGATGTTTTCAAAGAAATGCCTATCATAATGCCACAATATATAGAGGAACAACAAGCTATTGGAAAATACTTTACCAATCTAGACCACCTTATCACCTTTAATCAGCGTAAGTATGAAGAACTAAAAAAAATCAAAAAGGCCTTAATGCAGCTTTTATTGACAGGAATAGTGAGGGTAAAAACATGACAGAAGAACAAAACATGGAGAAAGACGAAATAAAATCATCAGAATCACAACAATTAAATAATCGTGAAGTATTTAAAAAAATAATAAAATATGTTCAAGAAAATGCTAGTGCTTTTACTTTTCTTACCACATCGGCTGTTGTGGTTGGCGGAGCAGTGCTTAGATTTATTCTTTATCTAATCGAATATGGAAAAACTATATATTATAATATCTCTTCATCGTTAATTGATGTTTCTGGAGACAATATGCTATACGATTTGTTCGTTAAAGGTGTATTTGCTCTGTTGATTATAATAATAAACCTTATTTTATTTCTTCTTTGGAGAGGAGAAAGCAAAATGAGGATAAAAGTGGGTTGTTCTTTGTTGTTCGTATTGTTTCCAGACTTGATACTTATTTTTTGCTTAGCTATTGATAATTTTCACGGAATCAAATATTCTATATCAGCAAAATGTTTATTTTTTCTTATGGGTTTTTTTCTGGGTGTAGTTCTATTTTTTTATGGCATGTATAATGGTATATGTGAATATCGCTCTAAATTAAAACTTGAAAAAGAACCGAAAAAAGAAATAAAAAATGAAGTAACAAAGAAATCAAAAAGCAAAACAAAAAATGAATCAGAAAAGAAAACAAAAAAAGAAAGAAATTCGTTAAATGTTTTTATAAGAAGCTGTATTGTGCTTGCGCTACTTATAGTTATAGAATCATTTTTGTTTATTTATTTTGGATATAATGTTGCGGAAAAGCAAAAACAGTTCAAAGTAATTAATGGTGACGATAATACATATTATGTGGTAGTTTATGAAAATCCCGATAAATATATAATAGCTCCATGCGAAACTGAAGATAACTTCTTTTCTTTCACTGAACTTGATATTAAGCAAGAGATTGATAGAGACGGGATTGAATATAAGTTGATGCAAAAGAAGGAGCAAACACAATGAGCTATAAATATCAATCCGACTTGTATTTAGAAGATAATATCAGCAAGTATCCGGCAATAGAGCTTTTATGCAAAATAGGCTATGAGTATATAACTCCGGAAGATTGTATGCGTCAGCGAGGTGCTTTTTATGATGTTCTTCTTAAAGATATTTTGCGCAAGCAATTACATACTATCAACCAATTTGAATTTGGCGGTATCACTTATAAATTCACTGCCGATAATGTTGAAAAAGCCATTAAAGACCTTGACGAACCGCTGACGGACGGTCTTGTTCGTACAAGTGAAAAGATTTATGACTCATTAATGCTTGGCAAAAGCTATATCGAAAAATTGGCTGACGGCACTTCCAAAAGCTTTAATTTAAAATATATTGATTGGGAACACCCTGAGAATAACGTTTATCATGTAACGGAAGAGTTCTCATGTGACAGTTGGGACAAGCAGAAAAACGCTCGCCCCGATATTGTGCTGTTTGTAAACGGCATTCCCTTTGCAGTAATTGAATGCAAGTCACCCACTATCAGTGAAGATCAGGCGATAGAGCAGATTATTCGCAATCAAGGAAAAGATTACATTCCTCAGCTTTTCAAATATGCTCAGATTGTTGTTGCAACCAATAAGAATGTGGTTAAGTATGCGACTTGCGGCACTGGAAAAAAATTCTGGAGTATATGGCGTGAACAATATACCGAATGGCAAGAAAAACTGATTGAGCAACACATTGCGGGCAGAGAACCGACTGTTCAGGACAGAAATATTGTGTCTTTGCTTTCACCGGAAAGGCTTTTGAAACTGACAAAATATTTTACTTTGTATGACGGAAATATTAAAAAAATATGCCGTTATCAGCAGTTCTTTGCTGTTGAAGAAATCATAAAAACGATTAACACAAATGATTCTGCGGGCAACCGTCGGAGCGGTGTTATATGGCACACGCAAGGAAGCGGCAAGTCGCTTACTATGGTAATGGTAGCAAAATATATTCTTGAGGAAATGAGTAAATGCAACCCAAGAGTTGTTATTGTTACCGACCGTAAAGAACTTGACAGACAAATTGCAAAAACCTTTGCTCATACCCGCTTATCTCCTGCAAGAGCCACAAGCGGTAAGCATTTGATTGATCTTATCAACAAAGGTTCTGCTGATGTAATCACTTCTATTATCAATAAGTTTAATACAGTTGAAAATAGCGGACTTAAAAATTATTCAAGAGATATATTTGTGCTTGTAGATGAAAGTCATCGTTCAAATTACGGTTCTCTTGCTACTAAAATGCGCACTGTGTTTCCTAACGCTTGTTATATTGGCTTTACCGGTACTCCTCTTATGAAAAATGAGAAGAACACTATGGCAAAATTCGGCAAGCTGATCCATAAATATACAATTAAAGACGGTGTTGAAGATAATGCTATTGTTCCGCTGATTTATGAAGGTAAATTTGTTGATCAGCGTGTTGATGAAGAGAATATTGACTTGTGGTTCGGACAGGTTACAAAGAGACTTAACGACGCTCAAAAAGCGGATCTTCGCAATAAGTGGAGCAGCATCAAACGGCTTACATCTACCGATGCAAGAATTAAGCGAATTGCATTAGATGTAAATCAACATTTCATAGAAGGTTATAAGAACACCGGATTTAAAGCCATGCTCGCTTGTAATTACAAAAAAGACGCTATT
Organism: Oscillospiraceae bacterium; assembly: GCA_014799365.1. Classification (GTDB taxonomy): domain Bacteria; phylum Bacillota; class Clostridia; order Oscillospirales; family Ruminococcaceae; genus Ruminiclostridium_E. The sequence continues at coordinate 54,674 of JAAVIF010000075.1, read as the reverse complement.
CGTTATCAGAAATGCTTTGAACAATTTGATGATCTTACCACAGCTGTTGTTATATCTGCTCCTGACATGCGTGAAGGTAATACTGAGGTAGATGAAAGCACTGATGATCTTGTTGTGTCCTTTTGGAATAAGATGATGGAACAATACGGTAATGCTGATGAGTATGAAGAAACGATCAAAAATAAATTTATTGATGGTGAAATTGATATTCTTATCGTATGCAGCAAGCTATTGACCGGTTTTGATGCGCCGAGAACACAGGTGTTATATGTTGATAAAGAATTGAAAGACCATAGTTTGCTACAAGCGATTGCCAGAACCAACCGTCTATATGAAGGTAAAGATTTCGGACTGATTGTTGATTATCGTGGACTTATCAGTAAGCTTGATACTGCTATGGAAATATACAGCGGTTCAGGTCTTGAAGAGTTTGACAGTGCGGATATCAAAGGCGTTATTGTAGATGTTATGGCGTGTGTTGGTCGCCTTCGTGAGGCATATTCGCATCTTTGTGATGTTTTTTCAAGTATCAATAACAAAGAAGATACCGAAGAAATTGAGCTTTATTTAGCAGATACAGAAATCCGCGGAAGGTTTTATGACGCCCTATGCGTGTTTGGTCGGGCCCTCAACATGGTTTTAAACTCTGAAAAGGCATATGCAGCATTTGAGAAAAAGGAAATTGATAAGTATCAATCGACATTTATTTTTTATTCTAAAGTGCGCCGAAGCGTTAAAGTCCGCTATGCCGATGTTATTGATAATCGTGAGTATGAAAAACAAATGCAAAATCTGTTAGATACTCATATGTCTGTTGCCGGCATTAAGCAGATCACAAATCCTGTGGACATTCTTGATAAAGAAGAGCTTGAAAAAGAGTTGGAAGAGTTGGGCTCACTCCGTTCCAAAGCCGATTCAATTATGTCTCATATGACTAAGAGTATAAAAGTGAATCGTGATGAAAATCCGGCGTATTATGACAGTTTTTCCAAACGGATTAAAGAAGCTCTTGAGGATTATAAAAACAGAGTGATTTCCGAAGCTGAGTATCTTGATAAAATGAAGTCAATTATGGCTGATTACCGTAAAGGAACGACAAATATCACTTATCCAGAAAAGATAAAGGAAAATGTTCATGCTCAGGCATTTTATGGGGTTATTACCGCTATTCTTGATGATGAGATTGATATTAATGATAACTTAGATATTATCTCCGATATATCTCTTGAAGTAACTGATATTATTAAAAAGCATGACACCGTAGATTGGCAGACAAATAAAGAAATTCACAACAGGATTGCTCAGGATATTGATGATATGTTTTACAGACTTGAAAATGAGAGCGGTTTTGAAATTGATTTTGATACAATTGATAAGATTATTGAGAATGTGATTACTGTTGCGCTGAGGAGATTCAGATGATCAGGGAAATAAGCTTGAGAGGGCGCAAAATAGTTTATGATCTCGAACGCAAGAATGTGAAAAATATCAATTTGCGTATAAAAGCCGATCAAAACATATATGTTTCAGCAAACGAAAATGTAGCTGATGATGTTATCGAAGATTTTTTAAAATCAAAAGCAGATTATATTTTACATGCGTTAGATCACTACGCCGAAATTGCAAAGTATTCTCCTCAGCCGAAGCAGTATGTGGACGGCGAGTCATTCCGCATTCTCGGTCATGACCGCAGGTTAAAAGTTGCTCAGGGAAAAAGAAACACGGTTGAAAGCGATGAGTCTTATATCACTTTGACAGTAAAAGATGAATCTGATTCTGAACTCAAAAAGAAAGTTATGGACAAATGGATAAAGAAAAACTGTCAGGAAGTGCTGCTTTCTATTTGTGAAAATATTTATACTAAATTTCAGAAATATGGCATTGCTTTTCCGAAAATTTGTATCAGAAATATGGTGTCACGTTGGGGCAGCTGTCAACCTAAAAGAGGCATTCTGACCTTCAATGTTGCTCTTATTGAGGTTCCGTTGTTTTGTATTGAGTATGTGGTTACGCATGAATTTACGCATTTTTTGCAGCCAAACCATTCAAAAGAATTTTACCGACAGCTTGCCATGTTTATGCCGGATTGGCAGGAGAGGAAAAAGATGCTTGAGAGTAATAACTGCTATTTTGAATAATCTTTTTGTGCAAAAAGATTTTAATGCATTATAGGAATGTTCAAATTTGTTTAATCACATATTATAAACTTATCATTTAGTTTAAGTTCTTTTACCAATTGATTATTAGCTTTTATAATTTCTCTACTTTCATTTTTATAATCAGTAATTCTCATTTCAAACCAAAGTTTGGGGCAAACAGCAATTTCTGTTACATCATACTTGATTTGAGTAGCTAAAAGTACATATAACGACATCATTCTATAAATATTGCGTGCGTTAGGATTTTTGCTAATTGCATAATTTTCTTTTTGCATAGTAGAAATAATTCTAATGGATTCTTCTGATCCATAAGAGTAAATTGTATTCATCATTTCTTGGAAATGTAGAAGACTACTTTCCTTACTTTCGTCGTTATCTTGATGTATCATTTCATCCATTAATGTAAGAACTTCAAAAGGCATAGTGGACATTTTTTCTAATGCTACGCTATTCTTTTGCTTTTTCAATTCATTTATAAAACTCTTTTTCATAGAAATATATGTAATTATAAATCCTAAAATCGAAATAATCCCTGGAAATAAGGAAGAAATGATCGCACTTTTCAATTCATAATTTTCTTCAGCAATGTTAACAGCTACATTAGATAAAAGATCTAACAATACACTCATAAAATTCTCCTTATATTTTTTATAATTGTGTTTATTTAAATTTCTTAATATATAAAATTCATTAATTGTGTTTTAATCATATCTATACTCTCAAATATAAATCATGTAGGCAGTGTGTTTGCATAGTTGTTTTGTACATCAAAACAAACAAAAAGGAAAGAAGAACAGTTCAAAATGTTACTTTTATAAAACTTTTCGCACTTCTTTTTAATAACCCTCAGCCAGCAGAAAATCCGCCAAATGCACGATTTTAACGCCATTGATGTTTCCTGCGGCAAGCTCGTCAAGCGTTACCACATATTTTGGATAGTGATCCCTGATCTCAAGCAGATTAGCAATCTCACGGTCAGACTCTTCGGGAAGATTACGGCATACCTGTACATAAATACGTTCATCACGCCGCACCGCTACAAAGTCTATTTTTTTCGTTTCATTCTTACCAATATACACATCATAGCCTTTTCTTCGAAGTTCAAAGTACACGATGTTTTCAAGCATGACAGCAACAGATTTCGGATTAAAACCCATTATGCAATATTTAAGAGAGGCATCTGCAAGATAAAACTTTTCCTGCGTTTTTAGCACAGATTTCCCCTGCAGATCGTATCGCTGACAGCGATAGATCACAAAGGCTTTTTCCAGCCATTCCAAATAGTTATACACCGATTCCACCGAGAGCGAACGCCCTTCGCTTTTCAGGAACTTCACTATTGCGTTAGCGGAAAAAGTTTTGCCCACATTTTCGATGACATACTTCACAACACGGTTGAACAGGTCAAAGTTCGTAATGTTGTGACGCTTTGTTATGTCGTTTGTGATAACAGAATTGTATATTCCCTCAACAATTTGATAAGCAGCGCTTTCATCAAAATTGCTCAGCGCAACGATTGGAAAGCCGCCATTATGGATATATTCGGTAAGCAATTCTTTTGGAGTACGTCCGCTTGCTTTCTTAAACTCTATATATTCGGAAAATGACAGCGTAAACACAGGGATAGAAATATACCGTCCCGTCAGATAGGTGGATATTTCACTTGACATAAGTTTAGAATTTGAGCCTGTCACATAAATATCTGTATTAGCGTTTTCAAGAAGACTGTTGACTGCTTTCTCCCAGCTGTTTACCTCCTGTACCTCATCAAGCAGAAGATAATAACGCTCGCTGTCTGTCATTTTCTCCTTGATACCCTTATGCATGTCTTTATCGGTCATACCGTCGTCAAAATCCTCTGAAGTGTAACGCATATTGATAATATGGTCGGCATTAACTCCGCTTTTTATCAAATCATCTTGCAGCATTTCCAATATTGTTGATTTACCGCAGCGGCGAATACCCGCAAGAATTTTTACCAGCGGCACATCACGATAGGTTTTCAGCATATCTAAATAGTGTGGTCTGATAATCATAGCATTTTCTCCTTTTGCTGTTAGTATACCAAAAAAATATCTGAAAATCAATAGTTTTTGCTTAAAATTAATAAAAACTTTTAAATTCTAAGCTGTTTTTCTACGCCATGATGTATTTTATCTAATAAAAACGGTACAGATTGCTTATATACATTTTTGCAGTATAATTCAGTTTACACTTCACCATTATTTTTCTGACTCGGCAAAACGCCGACTCAGCTTTTTTAATATTTCGCTTGACTTTTCCAAGTTTTTGTGGTATTGTGTGTTCCTACAAGGAGGTGCATTAAATGCCACAACAAACAATCAGAAAATCGAATACGAAAGAAAAGTGCGGCTTGTTATCGGATTTACTTTCCGATTTCAAGCAGCACTCTTTCATTAAGGAGGAAACATGCGAATATTAGAAGAACTATGGTACGGTAACATCAACGACAGCAGGTTTTTGAAGAACAACGCCAAGCTTACCGAAATGCTGAATCTTTTATCCAGAAACGCTGATAACCTAATGGAAAATTTAAGCGAAAAGGAAAAAGAAATATTTGAAAAGTACAAGGATTGCAGTGCAGAAATCAGTCAGATTAAAGAGTGTGAAAATTTCATTAAAGGATTTAGATTGGGTGCATTGATAATGCTTGAAGTAATGGAAGATTTGGATTGCCCGTTATCAAAAGACCTAAATTGATTTTAAAAATAAAAACAGTGGCTGAGATTATATCGGCACTGTTTTTGTTGTTAAAAAAGCTTTTGACTTTTACCACTGACACTGAAAAGTTTTACATAAATCATACAAATATTTAAGTAATACTGAAAACTTTGCTTGAAATTCCGCAAACTTTTCAGTATAATATAGACATAGATAGAAATTTGAAAGGTATGGACATTATGAATATACAATTGACAGAAAAAGACGAATTGATTTTCACAGAAAAAGCGTACACTGTTTATTGTCAATGTATGTATAAGCCTACTTATGAAGCTTACAGAAGAAAAATGAATAATTATTTTATCGACAAAAGTACAAAAATTTTCATATGCCTTAATGAAGATAAAATAGTAGGAATAATCATCTTGACAATAAACAATGAGAATAGCGCTGAAATAGTTGGAATAGCTGTTCACAGCAGCTTTCACAAACAGGGAGTAGGCAGTTTTATGGTTAGAGAATCTGCAAATAAAATGAATCTTCATATGATTTTGGCAGAAACAGATGATGACGCGGTTGGCTTCTATAAAAATATGGGGTTTGATATAACAAAAGAAGTAAAACATTATGACAATGGAAGCGTTGACCGTTATCATTGTTTACTAACTCTGTAAGAATGTGAATTTTGATGTATCGCAAATATGGATTATATTATTTATAGATTGAATGGTCAAATACTTTAGCAATAAAAATCCTAACTTCAAAAGGAGAAACAATATGAAAAAAGTAAAAATCACAGTTTTAAAAACAACATTGGATAAAGAGCTTGCTGAAGAATAGGCGCAGAAAATTTATCCGCTTGTCCAATGATGAAAAAAGGTCAGGTGTTTTACGCTGATTATGCAAAGCCCGAAGGCTTTTGCGATGAAGCATGGAAAGCTATTTATCAATATGTGTTTGCATTAGCTCACGGGGCGGGAAATGATGTTTTTTATTATGGAGATTGGATCAGAAAGCCTGGCGTTGCAATTTGCAGCTGCAATGATGGATTAAGACCTGTTATTTTTAAGCTGGAAACAACAGATGAAATTTCCGAAATCAATTATGTCCCTGTACGATAAACTTTCTTTTTCGGAAGAGATAACACAGCTTGACAAAAAACATAGCAAAAATCAAAATTCAGCGAGGGAGATTATATGCCAAATTCTATTAACGATTACCGACATCTTATGGACAAACCTTGGGGAAGAATGTTCTATGATATAATATTCAGACAGCTTGATTTATCGGATAGCGTTTCTTTAAAGATACTTGACTTCGGGGCAGGATTCTGTGTCACAGCCAATCATTATTCCAAACACCATACAGTAACCGCCGTTGAACCTAATGAGGAAATGATCAAGTTAAGCATACATGATAATCATTTTGATATAATACACGGCGGTATTGAAGTCCTGAACGGCTATGCGGACAATTCGTTTGATTTTGTGATATGCCACAATGTTCTGGAATATTTTCCAGATAAAGAATTGATACTAAAGGAGCTTGCGAGAATATTAAAGCCGGGCGGAAAACTTTCGGTAGTTAAACATAATCTTATGGGAAGAATTGTGGCGTATGCGGTCTTTTCGGATAATCCAAAAGCTGCGCTTGATTTGTTGGAGAGCGGCGATAATGAAGAAAATTTATTTGGCAAGCGTGATACTTATGACGATGATTATATTATTGGATTAGGACTTAAATATGGTCTATCAATAGAAAATATGTTTGGTATCCGCACATTTTTTGCACTGTCAAAAAACAATGATATCAAGTTTACTCAGGAATGGTATGATGACATGCTTGCGTTAGAAATGAGAACTTGTAATTTAAATGAATATAACAGTTTTTCTTTCTTCCATCATTTAATTTTTCAAAAGAAAAAATAACCATCGTGAGCGTACACAATAAGTTTAAGCGTATCATCAATAGATACTCAATTGCTCATTGAGCTCTGATTAAGATAATTATCCAAATAATCAATCCACTCCGGAACATTTTCTTCTTCAAAAAAGCGATAGAGAAAATCAATCATAATATTATGCCTTTCTATCGCTTCTTTTTTCCCGGAATCGGTCAGCATCAGATCCTTTAATTTTAATAATTTTTCAAACATATGAGTAACAACGGTTCCACCCTTTTTTGCCATATAATCAGCTGCAGACATATTTAATGCAGGGTATATATTTTTATCAAAAAACAAATTGCCATGAGCTAAATTATATTGATAACTGCGAAGTATTCCGGTAGCACCAATGCTGTCACACATATCAGCATCAGATACTATCATACCCTCAAGTGTTACCGGACTGATGCCTTTTAATCTTTTGCTGTAACCAATGGTTTTAATAGCATTCAAAACTTGCTCTTTAATATTACCTTCAACAGAACATTGCTCTAAAATTTTTCCGGCATTTGTTAAATTATCGGCATCTTTAACGCCAAATAATTTATAATCATCAACATCATGCAGTAATGCTATTAAAGCAGCTATTTCTTCATTGGCATTTTCCGTTTCGGCAAACTTTAAGGACATTTTTAAAACTCGTTCAACATGTTCCATACCATGACCGGAATTATCTTTATCTAATAATTTACATACTCGTTTTCTTACTTCTTCTATCATTGTGGATACCTCCTATGTTTTTATTTAATTATGTGACAAAAAAATATATAAGTCAAACACAAATAACTCCTAACGCCTCTTCCTCCGAAATCTCCCCTTTCAAAAACTCCGACCTCGTCCTCTCCGCCCTATCCAACCACTGAAAATACTCCGAAAGCGCTGGGCCAACCTGTTTGCAGGTTCGTCCGTTCTTTGCGATCCTATCGCAGTAAAGTGTTTCCCTCTTGGTTTTGGGAATAAAAAACTTACCGCAGCAGCTACAGCGCACCACCTTATGCTTACTGCTTAAAAATTTCATTATCAAAAACGAAAAATAGCTTTGCAGAGAATCGAAATATAATTCCTCTCTAAATTCTTTGCCCATATAAAAACAGTGAATACAATCGGCTTGGTTGTATTTGGTATAGGTGTAGGTCATATCGATTTCCTTACCCAAAGATAAATTTTTGAGAATATCATTTACGGTGTAGTTGATGTCAGTCAACTCGGACAGACCGTAAATGATATTCTTTTTTGCTTTTAGATAATATTCTTCACTTCAGTCATCGGCAGGCATGTTTTTGAAAACCTCCATACGAATCAGAGTGCCATATAAAATATTAAAATCCTCAATACTTTCCAGCACTGAGCAAAAAGTTTTATAAATATCATCAAAGGTAGTGGAAAGCGACCTTTGGGGAAAGTAGGGTTCAAGCATTTCATCTAAGACTTTTATGTAATTGCCCAAATCCAATTCGGATATGCTTATTATTTCTTCTTCAACGGTGGTAGGCGACATAATTGTTTCTCCCCTCATCGAATACACTGTCCTATAAATATTTTTTCTTTCCGTGGAAATGTAAAGTCCTGTTTTCTTATTCATTTTTCTGTCTCCAAGTGATAATTGCAAAAAATTCGAAATAACAATTTGATATTTTCAAAATAGAAATTTTATATTATTATTTTATCACAATCAGCCTCAAAAATAAATAGCAGAAAGGAAAAAATATGACAAAAGAAAAAATCAAAACCATTAACGGCTCAACACTCTTGGAAATGGAACTGCCGCCAATAAAATTTGCAGTAGAAAATTTTCTTCCTCAAGGATTTCATATCTTGGCGGGTACTCCAAAGGTGGGAAAATCATGGCTGCTGCTCTCACTTTGTCTTCAAGTTTCAAAGGGTGAACCTTTTTGGAACTTGCCAACCAAACAAGGTTCTGTACTTTACCTTTGCTTGGAGGACAGCGTGATCAGAATACAGCAAAGACTGCTTGACCTGACAGATTATGCTCCCGAAAAACTTCACTTTGCAACCCACGCCGAATCCTTGTCGAGAGGTGTGACGGAACAGATAGAAATATTTATCGCAGAACATTCGGATACGGTTCTGATAGTGATAGACACACTTCAAAAAATCCGTGACGGAGCAGGCGAGGGGAGCGTATATGCCGCCGATTACAAGGACATCAGTATGCTGAAAGAAATTGCAGATAAGTATTCGATCACCATATTGGGTGTACAGCATTTAAGAAAGCAGCCGAACAGCGATCCGCACCTTATGGTGAGCGGCTCAACGGGATTGATCGGCGCAGCAGACGGTAGTTACATTTTGAAAAAAGATGATCCACTCGATACAAAAGCAAAGTTGTTTATTCGAGGAAGAGATATCGAAGAAAAAAATTTTCTCTCTCGAATTCAGCAAGGACAGCTGCGAGTGGGAATTTATTTCTTCCGACACTCCCGATGAAGAAAACTTCAAAAATGATGCAACAATGTGTTCACTGATAGAATTCATTCGAAAGGAAAATTTCTTTCAGGGAACAGCCTCGGAGCTTGCTGAGAAACTCAGTGATAATATAAAACCGAATGTGATCTCAAGAAAACTGAAACGTTTTGAAAAAGAGTTAGGAAAAATCGGAATTGAGTTTCTGAAATTCAGGCAGGTGAAAAAAGAGAACTCCTCCTGACTTACACCCTCCCAAACTCCAATGACGATATGACGGTTAAAAATTCAGCGTGACGGTTAAATATAAATTCTCGGCAAATCCTTTCACAGCTTGGATTTATGCCATGACGATATTTTAGAAAACCACTATCCGAAAAAATATCGTCATATCGTCACTGGATAAATCGGTAACAAAAAACAACCCCCAAACAGCAAAAATTTGAGGAGTTTGTGAGCTCTTTGACAAGGGGCAGGGTACTATGCCGCCCTACATAGATCCCCCAAAAATTTCGCAAATTTGGAGGGATTGTGAAATTGTGCATTTTGACAGATCAGGGCAAGGGACAGATGTATGATTTCGATGCAAGTTAAAGAGCGGTGGCTGTAAACGCCCCTCGCTCGTTCACAACGCCCGGCAAAGCCGAGCGTAAAGGGGTTTTAAGGCGGCTTGTTCATTTTGACGATAGGTGTCGGTAACAACAAAATTTTTTAAAATAGGTGTCTGTAAAACCAAAAAGTGGCTATTTAAAGGGATTTAATAGGTGGTTGTAACACAAATCAACTCAAAAACAATTTAGCCAAAATAAAAACGAAAGGAAAACCAAAAGCATGACAAAAAAGGAATACGCAAAATCTCTCCGCAACTATCCCGAAGCCTTAACGGTAAAAGAGGCGGCAGAAATCTTAAGAGTTTGTACCAAAACTATCTACAAAATAATAAATTTGGGAGAGATCCCAGCGGTGAAGATCGGTCGGGAAATGCGGATAGCCAAGTCAAATATAATTGATTATCTGCGGCTCGGAAACTGTCAAAAATCGAACCCCATTCATGTTGGTAACGATGAAACTGCGGATAATCTCTGGACTTCCTCGGAAACCTGTGATATTATTCGTCTTGCAGATGGCGGATATATTTTGAAGAAAGGATGGTCAGAAAATGGCAGTAAAAAATTCCCTCGCCGCAAGTGTGCAGTGTAAAAAGGGCAGACTGTATGCGGTAATTCAGATCAAAGAAAACGGAAGATCAAAATCAGTGTGGAGGACATTGGATCTTCCCGAAGGGAGCAACAAAACCAAAATCCAAAAAGCGTACAGAGAGGTGGTGAGTAAATTTGAAGAAGAATACGCCGCAATGCTGGCAAGAAAAGACCGCTCCGATGCCGACATATCAATATTTGAGTACATGTGTGCCTACTTAAAAAGAGCAGAATCGGAGCTGCAGCTCAATACAAGGCGCAGCTACCACAATATGATCTACGGAAAAATTCAATCTTACTTCAACAAATACCCTAAGATTACGATTGAAAACATCACCCCAAAAGACATAAATAAATTTTATGAATACCTGTTCAGCGACGGCGTGAAAGCCAACACAGTCATTCACTATCACGCAATTCTGCACCGAGCATTTAAGCAAGCATTCAAGGACGAGCTGATAGATTCAAATCCATTTGACCGAATCGAACGACCGAAGAAAAACAAATTTCAAGGCGAAAATTACACCGAAGCCGAGCTGTTGGAACTGCTTGAAAAGAGCAGAACCGACCCATTATACCCTGCAATTATGCTGGCAGGTGGACTTGGATTAAGGCGCAGCGAGGCACTTGGAATCAGGTGGTCAAGGATAGATTGGGAGCAAAAAACAGTGCTGCTTGATACAAAAATCGTTGACAGCGACGAGGTGGGCGCACCGCCCATTCCCATAGAGGAAATGAAAAATAAATCAAGCCGCAGAACCTTGCCACTGCCCGATCCTGTATATGAAATGCTCCTTAACGAAAAGGAAAAACAGGCAGTGTATAAGAAAATGTTCAAGAGCAGCTACAGCCGTGAGTTTGAAGATTACGTCTGTGTAAACCAGCTTGGCGAGCTGATGAAACCCTCCTATGTGACTCAGCACTTCAGCGATTTGCTGAAAAGGCTTGGTATGAGGCACATACGATTTCACGATCTGCGCCACACGTTTGCAAGCATACTGATCGGAAACGAAGTGCCATTGATAAACGTCTCAAACTTCTTGGGGCACTCGGATATATCAACCACTGTGCACATCTCATATGGACACACATACCAAAGTAGCTATATTTCGATAATAAATTAACCGTTACAGTAAGTTTAAAAACTTATCATAACGGTTAATTTTATATTACAATCAAAATATCTAAAGCAAGTTAAACAACTCAAAGAATTTAATTAATTATTTTAATATGTTTTTCAAAAACTATCATCTATTGTCCACAACATTTTTTATATTTCTTCCCACTGCCGCAAGGACATAGTTCGTTTCGTCCTACTTTTTTAACTTTTCTTACAACATATTTTCCTTCACGCCATGCTATATTAATTTTATCAATTTTCTCATGGTGAAATTGTTTCCATAACGATTGCAATAATCCGCCACAAACCAAAGTGGTGTTTCCTGACAAATTATAATCCACAAAGCAAACAAAATTTTCGTTATTAGGAAACAATTCTTTATTTTTTCGAGTATCGTATTTATACACATTTATATACAAAGAATCTGCTTCCATATTACCATGTTTTTGAGGAATTGTAGCTGATGGGGGATTCTTTAATGTCTTTAGCCAGTTAATTGCTTGATATATTATTTCTAAAATTTCTTGCTTTTCAGTTATTTCGCCAATATACATATGTGCCTTTAAACGTTTACGCTGTTCTAGGCTTGCATCTTCTACATTATTGATTATAAACAATTCCGAATTGTAGTTTGGAAAACAAAAATATTTTATTTCGTTTAAATCTACATCTTCAGTTGATGGGTCAAATATAACCACATCTTCTCTTTTAATTGCTTCAATAATAATATTGTTGAAAGATTCTACATTGTTGCTCATTTCTTGAACTTCTCGATTTTTGAACCTAATCCAACTGTTTGCCATTCTAGGATTACTGAAATTAAACATATACTGTTCATAATCATTATATTTTTCATAAACTATTATTGATAACATTATAGCTATTTGAGCCATGTAGGTGCGATCTGTGTTTTCTACTTCAATTTCAACGTTCAATTGCTTTAAGTTGCCAGTATCACTTATGTTATGACAACAGATTCCTGGCATACTAATGCGCATTGCAAGAAGTGAAAAAGATTCATATGTTTTTTTGAACTCATCAATTTTAATAATTGTTATATGATTATTCATAAATTTTAAAAGAGATAACAATACTGCACTAACTAAATCAAAAGTGTTGTTTATTATATCATCAAAATCATATTCCGACATTTCTTTGCATTTTGCAATATGATTTTCTACGTAGGAAAAACAAATGCGATTACCTGGTGTCTTTTTCATCAATACTTTACCATGGTTAATAGCATTTCTAAGATTTACATCAACATTTTTTGAAATTTCATTATAGCCATTTGGACTCATTACATTATTAATCAAATTGCCAAGTGAATTCTGAGTAGAATAGTCTTTTCCTATTCCTTTGCCAGTTAATATAGCTATAACCCGTAAAAAGTTAGACAAACATCCTTCTAATAGCGTAGTATATGTAGGAATTCGATATAGTCTTGTTTTTATATCATGTGGCAAATTAAAGTTTCTTAAATCAGCAATAATATCTGAAATTTGACAATATGAATTATAACCCATTAAAAAATAATTAAATATGGGCTCATCAATTTCAAGGTTATTCCCAAAGTTTTGAAAAAGTGATTCCAGCAAAGAAGATGTTTGAACATAAACATCTTTATTCCAATATAAGCAAGGGTCATTATAGAGCATTTTATGAAAAATAAATTGAAATTCCTTACATATATTTGTTATCTGTGGGTCAATAGATTTTTGTATTTTATCTAATAATGCTTCTGTGTCATATTCACTATAGTATTTTGACATGCAATATTCTAACACCAAATTCAAAATTGTCTCACTCCTAACTAATAAAAAATTGTTAATTGTTGTCATAATTTCTATTTCTTTTATTATACATTTTTATTTCCTAAAAGTCAAGAAAATAATAATCTTTAAATGAAAATATTGGTATAATCTCTTGACAAACCTAAAAATATGTAGTATAATAAAACAAACCATTAGTCGGTTTGTTTTATTATACTTGAAAGGAGGAAAAGCACATGAAGCAAGAAGAAAAATCAACGCTGTCAAAGGAAAAAATCCTGAACGCAGCGGGAGAAGTGTTTGCCCAAAAGGGATTTGACGTTGCTACCATGCAGGACATTATGGAAAAGTGCGGTCTTTCCAAGGGGGCTATTTATCATCACTTTAAGTCCAAAGAAGAAATTATGCAGGCTTTAGGCGACCGAATGTTTTTTGAGAACAACCCATTTGATGAAGTCCGTAAACGCACAGATCTGAATGGTTTACAAAAAATCAGGGAGTTGCTAAAAATCAATCAGTCTGACACCGAGCGTAATAAAATTAATATGCAGGCTATTCCAATATTGAAAGACCCACATATTTTAACTACCGCACTTGAAGCTAATAGAAAGTTTCTGACACCTTTATGGTTTGAATTATTAGAGGAAGGCAAACGAGATGGCTCAATCAATACAGAATACGAAAAAGAACTTTCCGAATTGCTGCCTCTAATAAATTTTTGGCTTATACCGTCGATTTTTCCTGCGACTTCCGAAGAAATTAGCCACAAATTCCATTTCATAATTGATATGCTTGCGAAAGCGGGACTGCCGCTTTTGGAAGATGATGAATTGAAAAGTAGTGCAGAGAAGTTTATAAATGACATTTTACCAAAATAATTTTGATAGGAGGGCTTTTAATGGAAAACAAAAAATACGGACTGAAATGGATTTTACAAAAAACTAAAAAGTGTCGATTGCAAATGATTATTTATGCACTCCTTGCATTGTGTATTCCAATAATACAATTATTGTTCGCATATTTTATGAAGCTTTTTATTGATGTTGCGGTCGGAAGCAGTAACAGGTCTTTGCTTGATATAGCTTTATACAGTATAGCGGCAATAATCGCAGGCGGCGCAGTAATGATGATAAATTCTGTTCTGGCAAAAAATATTTATGGTACAAACGAAAATAATTTGCGAACGGAGCTTATGAACATTATCTTGTCAAGGCGCATGATTGATATTTCAAAACAGCACAGCGGTGAACTTTTGACAAGGCTGACAGCGGATATTCAGGCGATAAGCTCGTGTTACATAACCATTGCAGAGAATATAATCGGCGGTTTGGCTTCTGCATTGTTTGCCGTTACTGCATTGTTTTTTCATAATTGGAAAATTGCTGTTATTCTTATAATTCTTACACCGTTAATGATGTCATTTATGGGTGCATTAACGCCACAAATTCAAAAAGTCAGCGATGTTGATAAGAATTATGATGAAATCAATCGAAGTATAATGCAGGAAAATCTTAATAAAATCGTGCTGATAAAAACATATTCAATGCAGACAAAAATTACTGAAAAAATGAAATCGGCGTACAAAAACAAATTAAAAATCGGCATGATTTTAGGAGCGTGGGAAGGCATTGCAATGTTTGTCGGAACGCTTTCGGGAAACGTTATGTCATTGGTCACGCTTGGACTTGGTTCGTATTTTGTTTTGAACGGTGAAACTACTGTAGGAAGTCTGATAATGATAGTTCAGCTTTTGAATTACATAATAACGCCGCTTACAAAGTTTCCTGCTGCTGTTACACAAATCGGACAAGCCGCCGCTTCTTCGGAAAGAATAGGCGAGATATATGAACTGCCGTCGGAACAAGTAAACAATGCAATTTCATCTGTAAATGCCAAAAAGCTTTGTGAAGAAAATTTAAGTTTTGCGTATACGCAGGAGGAAAATATTTTGAATAATATTGACCTATCATTTTCAAAAAGTGCGATAACAGGCATTATCGGAAAAAGCGGCAGCGGAAAAAGTACGTTGCTAAAATTGTTAATGGGCTTATATGAACCGTCAAACGGTTTGGTAACATTGGAGCATGATTTGGGAACTCTTTCTGGAAGTGATATTATAACACAGGTTGCTTATGTTCCACCGAGTGATTATTTGTTTTCGGGAACTGTTGCTGAGAATATCATAATGTCAGAAGAAAATGCAATACAAAATCAAATACATGACGCAGCTTTAAAAGCAAATATACTGGATTTCATAAACTCAATGCCAAACGGATTTGATACCATGCTGGGTGAGGACGGAAATACAGTATCAAGCGGTCAGGCACAGCGTATTGCCATTGCTCGTGCAATATACAAGAAAAGTAAAATATTTATTTTTGACGAGCCTACGGCAAATCTTGACGAGGATTCAATTATGAAATTCCAAACTACTGTAAAAAAATTAGCTGAAGATAATATTTGTATTATCGTAACCCACGACACATCAACAATCGAAATTTGCGATAAGGTTTATATCCTGTCCGACGGTACTGTAACCGAGAAAATTCAAAGTACAACTAATAAACAGAAAGCGTGAATAAAATGAAAATCGAGTGGATATTGTGTCCCGTATGCAAAAATAAAACTCGTGATAAAATACGAGACGATACGGTTTTAAAGAATTATCCGCTGTATTGTCCAAAATGCAAGCAGGAAAGTTTGATTGAAGCGTACAATTTAAAAATAACCGTCATCAAAGAGCCAGACGCTAAGACGCAGAGCCGATGAAAATGTGAAAAGCAAAATCACAAATTCATTGGCTCTGTTTTTATTTTATCTAATGCCTGCCAAATAAAAAAACGGAAAGTTTGGCGGGTTAAATTCCTATGCAGTAAAATCCTCCGACTTCGTTTTTGAAGTTTGGAGGATTTTTGTTTGTGTAAATATTTTTATATAATTGGTAATTTATCAAAAAAAACAATGTTGACATAAGGAACTTGTCTGCAAATTCTATCGACATATTTCAACAATATATTTATTTAAGTCGCAAATGCAATTCTGTATTTGCGATTTTTCTTTTTACTGGTTGCCGATCACCGCCTCTCCAAAATATTTTTTCAAGACTAAAAAATATTTTGGAGGAATAAAAATGGTATACAATAGTTTAAAATCGTACTGGATATGGCGCAGAAAAAAGGAAGCAGAAGAAAAAGAGTGGCGTTCATTAGGTGTTGACGAAAACATTATTGCTGAACTTCACGACTTTGACAGAATTGCTTACAATTCAGACGACAGGTTTTACAAACGGCTATACGACGTTGGCGATTTCTACGAGGAAATTATCGAGGACAAAAGTCAGCGGGAGGTCACAACAGTTGAGCAGCTTTTGGACGAGGTTGAAAATCCTGCAATGTACAAAATTCTAAAAAAAGCAAGTGAAAAGACATTGCAGATTATTCTTATGCGAGTGCGTGGATACTCGGTAAAGGATATTTCGGAAATCTTACATCTTTCCAAAACTTCAATTTATAAAAGAATTGATGTTGTGAGGAAAAAGTTGAAAAATACAAGGTAAACATTAATAATTCATAAATAAAACAGGGCTATTTTGTCGAATTTAAATGACTTAATAGCCCTAAAAATTTTATATAATATAAATCAATAAAAAATTGCAAAATGAAATACATCTTCTTCATTGCCTAAAAAAAGACAATTGCAATTTGGATTTTTTTCACCAATTAAATCCAGCGATAATTCCATATATGCTCTTTCATAATTATATTCGATATCAGAAGTGTATGTTGGTGATTTAGTTTTGCGTAGAAATGGAAAATAAGAAAATCGCTCCTCGTTAATCAATGGCTTGCTCCCAGATCCTGTTCCTAATTGCAAATACTGTGAAATTGAATCAACACAATTAAACCACCCTATAACAAATGCCCGTTTATGTTTGTGTCCGTTTTCGATTTCTCTTATCAACCAATCGAAATCTTTTTGGTATTCACTCCATGATTTACTTGCAGACTGTGTTCCAGAATTACAATTCCAATTTTTTAAATATTTTACTTCAATAATAAAATCTTTAGATTCTACAAATAAATCATGGTTTGTTTTGTATCCTTGACGTTTTTTATCGCCAAAGCCATAATTAACCATTTGTCTAAACGGGTATCCTAATTTCACTGTAATATCCAGCTCATTATATTTTTTATCTGAAATAAACTTAAGGTCATCCTTTGAAAGTTCTTTATACGCTGAATTAAAATCATCAATAGTAAATAAACATGTTGATAATAAATACTGACTTATAGTTGGAACATTCATTATTATACCTCCATAAACTACTTGGTATTATTCCCCATAAAAATCAAAATATTCAGGAATTTACAGATATTAGAAAAATTTATATTTAAAATGTTATTGATGCAATAAATAGTGAGGCTTTTTATATATTTTAAAAATACCGTTGAAAAAATTATTCTGTAATTCCTACATTATTGTTAGGGACAAAAATTCGCTATACGTAAAGTCTTTATTTGCGTATGCAAAGCATTAGAGGGGTCAAGGGGAAACTTCCCCTTGCGCACAACAAACTGCTTGCCAGTTTGTTGTGCGCCATTCGGGTATTTTGTAAGGTTGCTGTAAAACGAAAACAATAGCCGTATTGTAATTTTGCGGGAGGTGTGATGTGTAGTAAATGCGGCGTACAAAAGAAAAAATAATGGAGGAATTGCGTATTGAAAAACAAAATGACAATGTTTGAGCTTAACGAAAAATATTCTTCTTGCCCTGTAAGGGTGAGCGAGTATGAAATTGACGGTAAAAAATATGTGGTACATAGCCATTTCGTGGGTAATAAGGATATTGACAAAGTAATTTCCGAAATTGCATTTCATAAAGCTATGTCTGAAACATTAAATAAAAAAGCGGCATAATTTTAAAAAAGGTATTGCCATATTCGATGATTTATGATAAAATAAATTTATCGAATATGGCTGCTTTGGAAATGAAAGGAGTAGTTAAAAATGCCAAAGCAGACAAATTATAATGTTGGAATTTACGTCCGACTTTCTAAAGACGACGAGAGACTTGGTGAGTCTGTTTCGATTGAAAATCAAAAAATGATTCTTAGCAAATATGTTGCTGAACAGGGCTGGAATACCTATGAAATTTACGTCGATGACGGATTTTCTGGAACAGATTTTAATCGCCCCGCTGTCACCCGTTTATTAGAGGACGCAAAAACAGGGAAAATAAACCTGATAATTGTAAAAGATTTGAGCCGTTTCGGACGAAATTACATTCAAATCGGACAGTATATTGATTATATTTTCCCGACTTACAATATTCGTTTTATTGCGCTAAACGATAACGTTGATACGGCGAATAAGGATACTTCGGCTATGGATATGATGCCTATTGTGAATTTATTCAATGAATGGCACAGCGCCTCAACGTCCAAAAAGATAAGAACGGTCATTGAGGCGAACGCAAAGGCTGGTAAATACCGTACAACTTTTGCACCTTACGGATATGTCAAGGGTACTGACGAAAAGAAGCTTCCTGTCGTTGATGAGCCTGCCGCAAGTGTTGTCAGACGTATTTTTGAAATGAGGTCGCAGGGAATAAGTCCACGTCATATTGCGGATATTCTCAACGCTGAAAATATTCCGACACCTGCCGATTATTTTTCAAATAAGCACCCCAAATCTGTGAATAACAGCAAAATTCATCTTTGGTATGCCGAAGCCATACGGCGGATTGTAAATAATCCGACTTATCTCGGACACCTCGTTCAGTTACGAACAACAACGGTTTCCTACAAAAACCATAAGGTAATTAACCGTTCTGAGGAAGAAATGGCTGTTATCCATAATACCCATGAGCCGATTGTATCTCAGGAAATTTGGGACAAATGCCGTGAGGTTGAAGCTTCCGTAAGTCAAGGAAAGCGTGACAAACACGGAGAAATTATGCCGCTTAGCGGACTTATGTACTGTGCTGACTGCGGAGATAAAATGCGTTTGGGTTGGAATAACACCACGGCGGGCAGCAAGAAAAAGCCGAGAAAATATTTGCGTCACAATTATCAATGCGGTGCATACAGCAGATTTGGGAAATTTTACTGCACAAGTCACCATATCAAAATGAAAGATATTAATGCAATCGTGCTTACGGATATTCGTTCAATGTCAGCACTCGTTGTGGAAAATGAAGATTTTGCTCGTCAGCAATTTCTTTCTAAAAAGGAGAGAATAAATTCTCACCAACTTGCAGAGGAACAGCGACAACTACGAGAAGATAAATTCCGACTTTCAGAATTGGAAACGCTTATTCCGTCGATTTATGAGGATAAAGTGCTTGGAAAAATCCCCGAAGATGTTTGTGTTAATCTTTTGGAAAAGTATCAGGCTGAACAGAGAGAACTTTCCGAGAAAGTTGAAAATCTTGAAGCAAGGCTTAATTCCGTAAAGCGGGACGAGAATGACGTTGACGAATTTATTAAGCGTTTGAAGAAATATACCGACATGCAGGAGCTTACTCGTGAGATGTGTTTGGAGCTTATAGAGTACATAACTGTTGACGAGTACGCCGCAGACAGACCGAGGGATATTCACATTTATTACAAATTATTGGATAAGCCTTTGCCCGACAAGCGCAGGCTTGATGTTAAGAAAAACGAAGAAAACGCTTGATTAGGCGGTTTGAAAAGGATTTAAAACTGTGTGTCCTTTTGAGGTGAGGAATACCGCCAACATTTATGCTCACCTTGACAAGGCAGGAAAGCAGGTCGGTGCTGATGTGATAACCGATTTATTCAAAAAGAAATAACTGAAAAGCAGTCCAAATCGGGCTGCTTTTTTATATATGGAGGAAAGATTATGAGCGAATATTTAAGCGGAGATCAGCTGTACAGATTCTTGCATATCTCTAAAAGGAAGATGAAATATTTGTTGGAGAATGGGTATATTCCTGTGATAGATACGGGAAAAAAGACTTACCGCTACAAAGTTAAAAAGTGCGATGCGGAAAAATTTAGGGAAAGAATGGAGAGGGAGAGCGGATTCTTAGTTGAGTTGAAAGGGCGGTTTGGTAGGTGTGATCCTTCTCCTGATGCGGATTGGAAATATGCTTTAAAAGATGATGAAAGGGAAGAGTTTCGGGTGTTCCTTGCAAAATTGTGGAAGAAATATCCTGATGCCTTGCCTGCTAAGAAAGCGGCAGAGATGGTTGGTATTTCAGTTCAGAGGGTCAATGAGTTGGTTAGGAAAGGGGTTATTTATGGAACGTGTGTGGGAAATGTGCAGTATTTGAGTAAGGAGAAGTTTGTTGAGTATGTTGCTGGGAATTGTAGGGGTGGGGAGTTGGTTGTGAGGTTTAGGGGGTAAGGGGTAAAGGGAGCTGCGGTGGTGAAATGCCACCTTAGGTATGAAAAAGGGTACCTCGTATTTTGCGAGGTACCTACTTGGTGTTGACTATATGGTTAGGTTATGAGAAGTCAGCTCGTAAGATAAATGTGCTATTATGATTATAATTAGCAGAATCGATTGTTGAAACCCAATAACAAAACGTTATCGAGTTATAGTAAACGACAAAAATAATTGGATTTTGCTTAAAATAGAATAATGTCATATTCAACCAATTAACAGTACAATGTAGGACTATTTACATCGGTTACTATAAAATTTAATTAAAATATTTCTGCTTTGAAATAACTTGTTTGATGGGGTGGCAAATCACCACCAGGTCACAACATCATTATTTGACTTTGTTATGTCTTAACAAGCTTATAATTTACACAAAACAAGCAAGGGAGTTAGTATATGTTGCTTGTGCATTATAAATTTATCGATAAAGAACTTAGCAACTTGCTGAATTCATCAACATATGCTTTGGATAACATTTTGCTAGGCATGTGATCCCTGTAATCAATATGGTGAATATCTGTTCGAACGTCATATTTCCCTAATTCTTCTAACTTTAAAGTAGTGGTGAAAATTACTTGATTCGGAAGCTCCTTATAAAGATCTAATACAATATTCTCTTTTGAAGTTGAGAGATCCTCCGCTCTAAAAGAATCTGCCACAATTGGGTAGTTGTGTTTGAGTGTTTTGCTCAATGCATAAAGACGAGATAAATGAAAAATTGTTGCTTCGCTTCCAGAATAAACTTCATCCTTTTTAGTAAAGAGATCATCAAAATGTAGATTTCCATTTGGATCGATAGTTTTATAAACAGTATTCATCTCATTTAAAATAGTTGTCAACAATCCAAGCTGTTGTTCTTTTTTGGATTGTGTTGTTCCAGTGCTAATCTTTAACTGATTATTTAGGTTTTCCGTTTCTAAATCTAATTTCTTAATTTTTGTTTCTGCATCGGATGCACTAAAAACATCTTGCTTGTATGCAACAATTGCTTCCAAGGAAATAGCTTCATCACTCATTAGTGCTTGCAGCTCATCTTGTTCGACGCTAATTTGAGCTGCTATTTTATTGATTTCTTCAGTATATGTCATTATTTTATCATTTATTGATGCAATAATCTCATTTCTCATATCTACAGATGACACATCAAATACATAACTATTCTTTTTAGAAGAACTAAATGATATGTTAGTAGAATTACAATCCATGCACCTAAGTTCTCCTTTCTCCATTGTTCGATTTAAAGATCGGAGTTCTTTTAATGTGGTTTCCCAACTAGCTTTTCGCGTTGCAGCAGTATTCCTTGCTTTTCGCAATTCAGCAATCTTAGAATTGATTTTTTCCATTTCGGATAATTTTTTTTCGAAACTTGTTTTGTCGCTGATTGTGCTCAAATAGCTAACAGGGGTTTTCTGAGATTTCAGTATTTTATGTTGTTTAATCAATAATTCACGCTCGCTTTTTAATTTTGCAAGTTGATCTTGAATTTTTTTGATCTCGTTTTCATTAAGTTCTAAACCGCTTAAATCACATATGTCGTATAGCATATTATAAAAATCAGCCTTATTATAAAAACCTGCGTGTGATATGTTTGAGGTATCTTTCTTATCTTGTCCTACAAAGAATAATTGCAAAAATAGAACTGGATCAACAATTTTGGATATTTGGTTCTTTATAATATTAGGTAATGCAAAAATATGCTTGTTCCAATAACGCTTTAATTCAGAAACATTATCAAATATCATCAACACCGAATTGTGTTTTAGAACAAATCCATTGTTAAATCTACACAGTCGATAGGTTGCTCCGTCAACTTCAAACTCTATGTAATGATAATAATCCTTATATTCAAAAGATGTTGGAAAAGCGGGATCATTTCCTAAGGCATACATCATAGATTGTATTTCTATGGTTTTTCCTTTATTGTTATCGTCAGAAGAGATGATGTTTACTCCAGGGCTGAAATCGCTTTCTATAAATGCTTCGTTTTTATTTCCAACTGCGGTTTTCTTAATGATCATTTTGAATACCATCCTTTACGACAGAAATAAAATACTTTAAAGAAACTGCATCAAAATCAGGTGAAGCGTTTCTAATTTGTGTATCGAGAGATTGATAGATTTCTTGAACACTATAAACAGGATTTGCAATTATCAAGGAATATATATTTTCAAAAAGACTCCAAAATTCAGATGCTGCATTTTTGTTAAAAAGAGCTTTGCATAATGTTTGTACACATTCATCAAGCATTTCTCTTTGCTTTTCTGGTACCCACAAAGAATAAATTGGTATAAAGGAAGGTGGGATGCTATTTTTCTCGACAGGATTACGATTAATGATGCGGTTGAGAGTCAATAGACGTATTTCACTATTAGTTAAATGGCGACAATATCTTAAAACCTCATCAGTTGTTTGAATTAAAACCCCTTCTACAACAGTATTTTTAAGTTCTGACTGTGCGTTCCGTATTTCATTGAAAATTGCATTAAGTATTTTTTCTTCAGGAATTATATCAGGATGATCCTTTATAATTGCTCTGACATATTCGCTTGGAGAGTTGTTATCAACTACAAAAGTGACTTTTCTTAAAAAATCATTAATGTTTGAATCCATAACATCGGAGTTGTTTATATATGTTTTTGCAACAGCTTCTTCTTTAAGCCCTTTCTTTAGGCTTGCTAGTGCAGAAGGTTTAATATTTGATAAATCAATTATATCCATGGTCTCATCTTTTCTAACTGTAGAAGAAACTCCACCAAGGAAAAGGATATATTCCTTGAAGTCAATATCACTCAAATAGTTTTTGAATAGGGTTACCAATTCTTTTCCAATCGCAGCAGGAGAATTGTTTTTAGCTCCTTTTGATTGAACATCCCATAGACTTTCGGCAAATCTATCCATACCAGTTAAATCGTTAAAAAAATCAACAACAAAATAATGAATCTCGTTGCTATCTTTTCTAAGATTCATTAAATAAAGCAGTGCTTTTGTTTCGTGTTCAGCACCGGAACTTCTTGTACGTTCACTTGATCTAACTGTATAAGGCATATAGTAACAACTCCATGTGTTTATATTTGTATTGCTTTACTATGTTTTTGAGCATAGTCATCCCACCATTCTTTGTCTGAGTTACCATAAAAATTTATCAGTTAAGAATTCATCTGGAAGAACATAGTATTTTGTGATTTCATTTATAAATTTTCATTGATACAAAGGGTTAATTTTATTATTCATAATTAAAATGTGCCACATTTCAAAAAACTCCATATTGGCATTGCTCCGAGCAGTGATATTATGTCAGCTTCAAATATAAATATAAATATAAATATAACCAAACGCATACAAGGTATTCACGCTTTTTATAAAAACGAAGATGTTCATTTTTGGGCTGCTAATATGTTTTCTGTTTTGGTAATAACAATATCATAGCTGATACCGAGATATTCATAGATGTTTTACAAAGAGTTAGTATTCCAATATTAAATTCCATATACAAATAATCATCTTGTTGAATGGATTAATACTTATTATATCACAAAAGCTCAAATAACACAATAATCATTACCGATTTATGCAGAAAACATCTAAGAGTTTTTATACAATGTCATCTGTGAAAAAATATAATTGTGTTCTTATTACATTAAATTATAAAGTATAAAGATTGGACAAAAGTGCAGCATCTTTATTATGGTTTTTATGAGAAAAGCTTTCTAATATTTTTTTCTCAGTCTCAGGAGTCCAATAAATTTTTAAATCTTCCTTGGCACGGGTAATCGCTGTATAGAAAATATTGTGTGTAATAAGTTCATCCGCTTCATTTGTAATAATTATTTTAACTGACTTATATTCTAATCCTTGAGCTTTATGTATTGATATCGCATATGCAACTTGAAACGGAACAATTGACTTAGATGAATCATTATCTGTATCAGTACCCTTACTCTTATATACCCAAAAACTGATTATTGAATTCTTATTTTCCGATTCTCCAACAATCGTAAAATCATATAGTTCAGCATCCCACTCGGTAATTGCAATATCTAATTCAATCTCAAATCGTATTGCAAATTCGTCCAATTCTATATCTGTAATTTTACCTTTCATATTATTATAAATTAAGGGAGCAAATCTATCAGATTCATTAAACAAAATTGGATCTCCAACTTTATATAAATTAATTCCCCATGCTACTGAATTGTTTGGGTTATTACTTTGAAGGAATCTATTAACATTATTGATTCCGTAGAGTCCATCGTAATTTAAGCATAAAATAATCTCATCGTCGTTACAGTATGTAAAATCAAACTCATCTAATTTAGATACGTATTTGTTTTTTACTAATGACTCTAGAATAGCATCATCTACTTTACGAACTCTATCCCAAACAGTAATAAGATTCTCGTTTTTGGTTCGATGGGGTTTTGTCAATTCAAAAACAGATGTTTGTGGAATGAATGTGCGTGCAAGACTAAACCAATTCCCAAAAAGGATAGATTCAATTTGATAAACATCACCTACAAGAACAAGCAACTTGAATTTAACCTTGTCAATAATTAAATGCATATCCTTGTTGCTTACAGTACTACATTCATCTATAAAAATAATATCAAACTCATATCTTTTATTATAAGTAGACACTATGCTGGCAATTGTATCAAATTTGCAATTAGATGCGGTAACTTTTCTTCTCAAATTTTCCACAGTAGGATGTGTGTTTGCTAAATACAGTTTTTCTCTGTTATTATAAATATTTGAAATGTGATTTATAAGAGTTGTTTTTCCTGTACCTGCGGAACCATATATAAGAGCAACTTGCGAATTCGAAAACATCATTTTAACAGCTTCTAATTTTTCTTTGCTGTCGATTATATATGAGTTGTTTTGTTTCAGCCACGACTCAATAAAACTTGAATATCCGAATATTCCTGTGGCTGATAAATCTTTTAGTTTTTTAATCACTTCATAGGTATCATCAGCATAACCTTTAAGATATAGATGATGTTTGTATATTTGTAATTTGCGATGCAAATGCTTATAATATATTTTTTGGTTATAGGTTTTTATTAAATTGTCAATATTACTAAATTGAGACAGTTCCTTTTGAGGCGTAAACAACATATCATGTTGTTCCGTATTATTGTTAACAAAACGAATAAGAAATTCATGCTCACGCCCCGTCGAATCAATACAATCCAACAAATCATACATATGTGGGTTGTGTTTTACAGGAGAAGTAGTGAATGGCATATTATCAAAAGGGATACAGCTCCATTTTAAATATAAATTAGATAATAATTCACATTTTTTTGAATCATATTGAAGCTTTATAACCTTATTATTCATTTTATAAATAAGATATCTGATAACATTGCTACCCGGTGCATTGTTTTTTATTATTTCTCTGATTTCATCTAAAAGATCAAAAATATTTACAATTTTTACTCTTTGTGTACAAGAATGTTTTATTTTTTCATAGTAGTCATTTGAAGAAGTAACAAGATCAACTAAATTCATATGTGTGCTTGTAATATATTTCATTAGGTCACAATATTCATAGTTTTCAGGAGAGATGTCTAAATCCTTGCCAAATATTCTTGAAAAATTTTTAATTTCACATGGCCTGATTGAGACTTCCCAACTATCAATTATCTGAATAGGAAAAGTTTTACCCATTACTTCTATAAAATCATTATGTATAGAGAGTTTAGTAGCATAGTTATCTATAATCTCTATATTAGTAAAAGCAATAACTCTATCGAATTTGCTCGAGTGGTCATTGGCTGTCGTAAAAGTAACTTCATAATAGATATGGTGATCAACAAAAAAGGGCTTGATCTTTCTAATATATGAACGTTCCTTATATGAATTGGAAGAAGCATGTGAACTTGGTTTGCATATCTTCTCGGAAATTTTCTCATAGTATTCCATAAGCCTATCATCTGTATCTAAAGGAAAACTATCAATGTTGTTCAAAACATCTAGATTAAAAGTATGTTTTAAAAACATTTTGATGCGTAAAAGATATTCGTAATATTTTAGCATTAGCCTCTCGGATCCATTCTCGTCTAATGTATAATGAGAAGCTGATTTTTGAAGCAAAGAGTGAAACTTTGCCAAAAAGCGATATTCCCCATGTGATTGAATATGTTCCCATGCTTCTTTTTTATTCTCATAGTTGTTGGGATCAATATCAGAATTATTGGAATAAATCTTCTGAGCCACATATTCCACATAATTTCTTAGTTGAGCTAAAATATTTTGAGACAATAAGCCACGTTCTGAATCATCAAAACGGTCAATGTTTTTACATATAACCTTGTCCGTATCTAAAATAGCTTGATCAATTTTAAGCATAATTTATATTCCTTACATCAATGATTATTTTCTAATGGGATTAAAGGATGGACTCAATTTATTACAACATTGTTTCGTAGAAAGTCAAAAACATTGTATCGAAAGATTTTTATAAATACTTACTTATAATTATATTTGTAGAAAATGTTTAATTGAATCTTTAGTAGTAATGATTGAAGTAACCTTTTTTTCTACAACATTTTTTCAGTGAGCTGGCAAATCATCTTATTTATTCAGATTTGCCTTTCAGAATAGTATGCTATTTTTTTGTAAGATTTATGCCCACAAATAGCTTTACTCAGCCTTTTGTGGGCATAATATCTTTTTAGTTACTTTGTTATGGCGCAGATGGTGGGATTCGAACCCACGGTGCTTTTCACGGCACAAACGATTTCGAGTCGTTCTCGTTATGACCACTTCGATACATCTGCATATATCTCAACTCACTCTCATGAGCCGATCTCATATTAAATTTTTCTTAGAACTCCTTTTAGAACTCGCTAAAAAATCAAACCTCCAAAATCCTGCAAACCCGCTCCTCAAAAGCACTCGCAGCAATCCAAACTCCACCCGACTAACAACATTTCGAGTCGTTCTCGTTATGACCACTTCGATACATCTGCATACAAAAAAATATAAAATAAGTTATCCCGCTTTACATACACACCACTCAACGCAAAACCCTCAAATAAACAAATAACGTTGAACCCCTTCAAATTAAAGGATTCAACGCTACATGGTGCGGAGAATGGGACTTGAACCCACACGAGAATACTCCCACTACCCCCTCAAAGTAGCGCGTCTGCCATTCCGCCACCTCCGCATATAGGGTATGCGCCTGTGCATTTACAGCTTTTACATTATATCAATTTTTCTCTGAAATGTCAATACTTTTTTTGAAAAAATTTTTAAAAAAAGAAAAAATATTTTGCGCGGCGCGGCAAATCCCGCTGTACAAGGATTTGGCGGAGCAAAAAAATATATTGTTGATATTGCTTTCAAGGAAAACTTGTGCTATAATATAGTTGTTTCCGAAAAAAACTCAAAGGAGAAGCCAATGCGTATTGTAATGCTGATAGAAAATACAGCTGTTTCACAAAAGCTTCTGGTGGAGCACGGAATGTCGGTTTACGTTGAAAACAGCAATAATAGCTGTCTTTTCGGAACGGGGAGCAGCACCAAGCTGATAAACAACGCCAAAAGAATGAAGCTTTACCCCGAAAACATCGAATCGGCGGTAATTCCTCATAATCATTTTTCTTATACGGGAGGAATCGAAAATCTGCTCCAGATCAACCCTAAAATGAAGCTGTTCGCTTTAAAGGCCGCTGATTGCCTTCCTTACCGTAAAAAGGGACTTTTGGCGTCACCCATAGGCGATTTGTCCGAAAAGATAAAAAAGCACAGGGATAATTTTATTTTGTTTAACAGCTTTCAGCAGGTTAACGAAGGCTTTTTTCTTTTAAAAGACGAAATAGGCGATAAGAAATTTTATGTTACCGATAAAAACTATAAACTGAAAAACGGCTCGGATTACGAAAACGACGAGATGGAGCATGAGTGCTTCGGGGTTATTTTCCCCTTTGAAAACAGAAAAAAGGGCTGTGTGATCTTGGGCGGCTGCGCTCATTGCGGGCTTCCAAATATGATAAAAACCGTGTATAAAAATTGGGGCAATATTCCTGTTTTGGCAATACTGACGGGACTGCATTTTATGGGCGAGAACGCGAAAAAGCTGACCGTTGACGGCGATTACATAGACAGACTCGCGGAAGAAATAAAAGAGCTTAATGTGGGTGCGATCTATACCTGTCACTGTACGGGTTTAAAGGGCTATGAGGAGCTTAAAGCAAAGCTGGGAAATCAGCTTCAGTATTTACAGACAGGTGAAGAATTGAATTTCTGACCTCATAAAATTAACAGAAAGGCATATCCAAAGTGAATATTTTAATAGTGGGCTGCGGCAGATTAGGGGCGGCACTTGCTTCTGCAATGTCCGACCACGGTCATGACGTGGCAGTTATGGACAAAAGGAGCGATTCCTTTGAACGGCTCGACGACGGGTTTACCGGTCTTACCTTTAAAGGCGTTCCCATTGATAACGACGATCTGGAGGCGGCGGGGATCGAATCCTGCGACGTGGTTTGCGCCGTAACAAATAACGATAACGAAAATATAATGGTAGCACAGATTGCAAAGGAAATTTACAAGGTGCCCAAGGTGCTGGCGGGGATCGAAGACCCCGAAAAGGAAGCGGTTTTTCAGCAGTACGGCTTAAATTCCGTTTGCTCCACTCTGCTTACTCTTGATGCCGTGGTATCCGCAATCGACGGATACGAGGAGCAAAACTGGCTGCAATTCGGCAACCATAGGGTAAAATTTTATACTATGTCCATACCGAAGGAATACATAGGCTTAAAGGCCTTGGAGATACAGTTTGAAGAAAACGAGGTGCTTTACGCCATTATAAACGAGGGCGGAAAGTTTACTCTTGTAAATAATTACAATATACTGCTCAGAGAGGGGGACACGCTGATTTTTTCAAAGATAGTTGATTAGTCGGCAGTTAACTTTGCAATGAAATCGATAATAATAGGCGGAGGAAAGGTAGGATATTATCTTTCAAAAACTCTGCTTGAAAGAAACTATGACGTTTCCGTAATAGAAAAGGAAAAAAGTGTGTGTCAGTATTTTGCCAATACCCTTGACGTAACCGTTGTACTGGGCGACGGCTCCACGGCTAAAGCACTGAAAAAGGCGGGGGCGGAAAAGTGCGACTCCGTAATAGCGGTAACGGGCGAGGACGAGGTGAATCTGGTGATATGCCAGATGGCAAAAAGGCTCTTTGGCGTTGAAAAAACCATTGCTAAGGTGAATAACCCGAAAAACGTTGATACAATGCGGTTTTTGGGCGTGGATATAGCCATTTCTGGCACCGACAACATCATCAAGCAAATGGAAAGAGAGGTAGACAACAGCAGGATCAAGGAGCTTATGCCCATTAACGGCAAGACCGCGGTGTTTGAGGTCATTATTCCCGAAAATTACGTTTATGACGGAAAAATGATCGTAGACATAAAGCTGCCCGACGGTTGCAACATTATCAGTATCACCAGAGGCGAGGAGCTGATAATCCCGAGAGGCCGCACAAAGCTTGTGAGCAACGACAAGCTGCTTATCGTGTCGTCGATCTCCGCCGCCAATGAGGTAAGAAAAATGCTTAAAATCAAAAAGTAAGGACGTTACGGCGTTGTGTTTTTTAGCTTAATTTAAGTTAGCTGTTAAGTAATATTTAATGTTAAATTTACCGAAAATTTGTTATTTATGCACAAATTTTCCATTATTCACGCCTAATTTTGACATTTAACCCGCCGTATACTTGATATTTTTATCGATTTGAGGTATAATTATAATATTATGACAGGAAGAAAACGTTATCCCTGTCTGTTTGAGTCTAACGGAAAAACCGCCGCCCGTAAAAGCGGCTACCGACAATAAAATAATTTTTATGTGTGAGGAAGGAACGCTATGACATCACCGTATTCATCTGAAGAAATAATCAGACAAATTAAGGGAATTTTGGAGTTCGATTTCAGAACGTCCCCGAAAGAAGCTACCAATACGCAGATCTATAAGGCTTTGTCCAAGATTGTGGTAAATCATCTTAAGGAAAAACGCCACAGATTCATGACAAAGTGCAACTCACAGGGAAAAAAGCAGGTATACTATATCTCAATGGAATTCCTCATGGGTCGTTCTCTGAAAACAAGTCTGTATAATCTGGGAATGAACGAAGAGGTCGCAAAGGCTTTACAGGAAGCCTTTAACGTAAAGATCGACAGCATTTACGAGGAAGAGCCCGACGCCGGCTTGGGCAACGGCGGCTTGGGCCGTCTTGCGGCTTGCTACATGGACGGTCTTGCCACCTGCGGGCTTCCCGCAACGGGATATTCCATTCTTTACGAATACGGAATCTTTAAGCAGCAGATACTGGACGGCTGGCAGACCGAGCTTCCCGACAACTGGCTCCCCGGCGGCGGAGTATGGCTTGCCGAGGTTCCCGATCAGGCTATTCCCGTACATTTTGACGGAGAGATTCAGGAAAGCTGGGCGGACAATTACCATTCGGTAAACCATGTAAATTATACCACCGTTAACGCCGTTCCCTTTGATATGTATGTAAGCGGCTACGACAGCGAGGGTGTTTCAAAGCTTCGCTTGTGGAGCGCGCAGGGCATGAGCTTCGATATGAGCGCGTTCAACAAGGGTAATTACGGCGAAGCGTTGGGCGCAAACAACATCGCGCACTCCCTTACCAAAGTGCTGTACCCCAACGACAATCATCTGGACGGAAAGGCTCTGAGACTTCGTCAGCAGTACTTTATGTGCGCCGCCTCCATAGGCGATATAGTAATGCGCCATATGAATATTTACGGCACTCTTGACAATCTCCATGAAAAGGTCGCCATTCACGTAAACGATACTCACCCCACTCTTGCTATCCCCGAGCTTATGAGAATAATGCTTGACGAATGCGGTTACAGCTGGGCAAAGTCATGGCATATCGTAACAAACACCTTTGCTTACACCAACCATACGGTTATGGCGGAAGCTCTTGAAAAGTGGGACGAGAATATGCTCAGAAATATTCTCCCCCGTATTTACACTATTATCTGCGAGATCAACCGCCGCTACTGCGAGGGCTTAAGCAACCGCCTGGGCGACGAGGGCAAGGTAGCGAGAATGTCGATCGTAAGCAACAGCCAGATAAAAATGGCTAATCTCTGCGTTGACGCCTGCCACTCCGTAAACGGCGTTTCAAAGCTTCACAGCGAGATTATAAAAGAAAGCGTGTTCAAGGACGAATACGACGACAAGCCCGTTAAGTTCAAGAACGTAACCAACGGTATCGCTTACAGAAGGTGGCTTTTACAGTCCAACAAGGGTCTTACCGATCTGCTTTCTCAGTGCATCGGCGACGGCTTCAAGAAAAACGCTTCCGAGCTTGAGCATCTGCGTCTTTTCAGAAAAGACGAGAGCGTACTGAAAAAGCTTGCGGAGATAAAGCGCGCAAACAAGGTGACCTTTGCCAATTACGTTGAAAAGACCACAGGCAGAAAGCTTAACGTTGACAGCATTTTTGACGTACAGGTAAAGCGTCTGCACGAATACAAGCGTCAGCAGCTTAATGCCATGAATATAATCGCGGATTACAATTATCTCCTTGAAAATCCCGACGCGGACTTTGTTCCCAAAACCTACATTTTCGCTTCAAAGGCCGCTCCCGGCTACTATATGGCAAAGCAGATCATCAAGATGATCTGGTGTCTCGGCGAGGAGATAAGAAAAAATCCCAAGATCAGCGATAAGCTGAGCGTTGTGTTCCTTGAGGATTACCGCGTTACACTTTCCGAAATACTTATGCCTGCCAGCGAAATTTCCGAGCAGATCTCTCTTGCGGGTACCGAGGCTTCGGGTACTGGCAATATGAAGCTTATGCTTAACGGCGCGATCACCTTAGGCACTTTCGACGGTGCTAACGTTGAGATCAGCGAGCAGGTAGGAAAGGACAACATCTTTATCTTCGGCATGAACGCAGGCGAGGTTGACGTAATGAAGGCCAACGGCTACGTCCCCGAGGGCTATTACACCAGCAACAACGTTATAGCGGGCGCGATAAACAGAATGTACAGCGGTATCAACGGCGCGAAGTTTGACGAGGTAGCAAACTCTCTCCGCTTTACCGACCAGTATATGGCACTTGCGGACTTTGACAGCTACCGCGACGCTCAGAAGAGGTCGTCCGAAGCGTATAAGAACGTTCTCGGCTGGAATGAAATGTCACTGATGAACATTGCGGGTGCGGGAGTATTCTCCGCCGACAGAGCCGTTATGGATTACGCAAAGACAATTTGGAATCTTATTTAACTTAAAGTATAAAACAAGATACTGCGGCACTACACCGCAGTATCGTTGTATATTGAGCAAATGGAGGAAAAATGAAAAAATCCGGTTTGATATACCTTTTGTCTTTTCTTTCCTACTCACTGTTTCTTCTCTATCTCAGTGTTTTTACTACGCTATATCCTGTTGTGGAGCTTGGAGCATTCGTCCTCGGCATTTTGTCGACAGCGTCCTTTATTTACCAAATAACGTATATCGTATATTTACGGTGGAAGGAAAACATATCTTTACCTCGCAGTATTGCACGATTTTTTCTGTATCTTTTGATTAGTATAGGTCTTTACGTAATTTTCTTTTACATATACGTATTTTTTGCGGGTATCTATTTCGGCTTTATGGGCAATGGGGAGCGGTATTACGGCTTTGAAGCATGGGGAATTTTAAACGCTTTTTGTCTATGGCTTTTGTTTATTCCAACCGCAATTTACGCGGCAATATACTATATTGTTTCAAATAAAATAAAAAAATCCTCTTAGGAAAGGAAGATTCATAAAATGAGCATACCGATTTATGATTGCTTTGACAGCTACTACAAATTTCCCTTCGGAGCGGTGGAAAGAACCACCGAGTTGGTTTTCCGCCTTAATATTCCCATTGATCACCATATTACCGAATGCTCTATCGTAATGTTCCGTCCGGGCTTCAAGGAAAAGTTTTCATCGCTTGAAAACGAGGGTATAAAAGAGCTGAACGGCGAGAGATTCTATGTTTTTAAAGGCTCTTACATTCCCGAGCATACGGGACTGCACCATTACTATTTTACATTGGTGGGCAACTGCGGACGCCGTTATATAAAGCGTCAGGGTGCTTCCCGCGGCGGCTTTGACGACGGGGAGCTGTTCCAGCTTACCGTTTACGATGAAGGAATGACAACCCCCGAATGGCTTAAGGGCGGAGTTATGTACCAAATTTTCCCCGACCGCTTCGCAAAGGGTACTCCCGATCCGGAAAATGAGCCTCAAATACCGGTTGACAGGCAGCTTCATATAAATTGGAGCGATATGCCCGTTTGGCAGCCCAATGAAAAGGGTATCGTTACCAACAGCGACTATTTCGGCGGCAATTTAAAGGGCGTGCAGGAAAAATTGCATTATCTTAGGGACTTGGGCGTTACCTGCATATATTTCAACCCTATTTTTGAATCTCACGAAAACCACCGTTACAGCACCGCAAACTATGAAAGAATAGATATGCTTATGGGTACGGGGGAGGAATTTACCGAACTGTGCCAAAAAGCCGACGAAATGGGAATAAAAATAATTCTCGACGGCGTGTTCAGCCATACGGGCGCGGATTCCGTCTACTTCAACAAATTCGGCAGATACGGCGACCACAGCGGTGCTTTCAGAGACCCCGAAAGCCCATACCGTGACTGGTACAGCTTTATCAATTATCCAAATACCTATGAAAGCTGGTGGGGCTTCACCAATCTTCCCAACGTTAACGAAAACAATCCCTCTTACACCGAGTACATTTGCGGCGACGGCGGTATTTTGCAGAAGTGGATAAAGGCAGGCGCGGCGGGCTGGCGTCTGGACGTTGCCGACGAGCTTCCCGATGAATTTATCGATAATTTAAGGATCGCCGTTAAGAAAATGGGAGAGGATAAGGTCATTTTCGGAGAAGTGTGGGAGGACGCGTCAAACAAGGAAAGCTACGGAGTGCGCCGCCGCTATCTGAACGGTAAGCAGCTTGACAGCGTTATGAACTATCCTTTCAGGGAATGTATTCTGAACTATGTGAAATATTCTGATCCCACGCCCTTAAAGGACGGGGTGATGACTATAATCGAGCACTATCCCAAGCCCTGCGTTGATATTTTAATGAATTTCCTTTCCACTCATGACACGGAAAGAGCCATAACAAGGCTTGCGGGAGAGGATATGGGCTGGAACGACAGACGCTGGCAGTCGGAGCATAAGCTGTCGCCGCAGCAGTATGTTTACGGCGTTGCTTTGATGAAGTGCGCAATGGTCCTGCAATTCTTCCTGCCGGGTGTTCCTTGTATTTATTATGCTGACGAGGCGGGTCAGGAGGGCTACAAGGACCCCTTTAACAGACGTACTTATCCGTGGGGCGAGGAGGACAAGGGACTTATTTCCTTTACCTCGGAGCTGGGTCGTATCCGCGCCTCAAGCAAGGCGTTTGCAAAGGGTACAATGAAGTTTATTGACGTTACGTCCGATTACTGTATTTTCAGACGCGAGGACGCTGAAGCGGGAGAGGCGGCGGTTATTTATTTGAATAAGTCGCATAAGGCAAGAAACTTTTTGCTGCATGAAACGGTGGGTAACTGTAAGAGCTTTAAGGTCATGAGACATGAAAGCGAAAGGACATGCGGAAAGCTTCATGTGTCGCCGTATGATTACGATGTGGTTTTGGTGAAGTTATAAGATTTGGGTGTCTGTAAAAAAACTAAAAACCGAAAGCGGCGAGGCCGCAAATGTCTTTTTCGCTTCCTTTTTGCACTGCAAAAAGGAAGTAGGGGTGAAACGGAGCTTCAGCTCCGTGAGGGGGCAAAGCCCCCTGAAGTGAGTAATTATTGCACCACAGAAGCAGGCGGAGCCGCCGCTTCGGGCGTTGAAATCTTTTTCAATAAAATACCCGTCAAAACCTTATTTTTACTTGGTTTTTGGCGGGTAATATTTTTTATTGAGTTTTCAATTACACCCAAAGCACTAATTCCCAATCAACAACATAATTTGTCTATACTTTGATTGGGAATTAGTATTACAGTCATTATCAAACAATCTGCGCTAAAAAACAAAATAATTATTATTAAAGGCCTTTAAATCACGCATATTTATTGCAAGATTTAAAAGCCTTTTTTACATGATATAAAATATTATAAAATATTATAAAACAGTTGTGCTATGCTTAATTAACCAAATATCGACAGCAATACACCGGCCGCAACCGCCGAACCGATAACGCCCGACACGTTGGGTCCCATAGCGTGCATGAGCAGAAAGTTGGAGGGGTCTGTTTCCGCGCCTACCTTTTGGCTTACTCTCGCAGCCATAGGAACCGCAGAAACACCTGCCGAACCGATAAGAGGATTTATCTTTCCGCCGCTGAGCTTGTTCATCAGCTTTGCGAAAAGCACGCCTGCGGCAGTACCGATACTGAAAGCGATAAGTCCCAGCAGTATTATAGCGAGTGTTTCAATGCTTAAGAAGTTAGCCGCGGTAGCCGTTGCGCCGACGGTAACGCCCAACATAATGGTAACTATATTCATCAGCTCGTTCTGAGCGGTCTTAACAAGTCTGTCAACAACGCCGCTTTCTCTGAACAGGTTGCCCAACATCAGCATACCTACAAGAGCGGTAGCGTCGGGTACGATAAAGGAAACAAGGATAGTTACCGCAACGGGGAAAATAATTCTTTCACGCTTGGAAACCGTACGAAGCTGCTCCATTCTGATAGAGCGTTCTTTTTTGGTGGTAAGCGCAAGCATAATGGGACGCTGAATGAAAGGCACAAGAGCCATGTAGGAGTAAGCCGCGACCGCAATCGAGCCTAACATCTCGGGGGCGAGCTTAGAGGTAACGAATATGGCGGTAGGACCGTCCGCGCCGCCTATAATACCGATAGAAGCCGCCTGCTCCATTGTAAAGGAGGTTATTCCCGTCATGCTGAGCAGACATGCTCCGATAAAGGTGAAGAAGATACCCGCCTGAGCCGCCGCACCCAAAAGGAAGCTTTTCGGATTGGCAATCAGCGGACCGAAGTCGGTCATTGTGCCTATACCCAAGAAAATAAGCGGCGGGAAAAGCTGAAGCTTAACGCCTAAGTACAGTATATCCAACAGGCCTCCGTCGTGAAGCACCTGTCCGTAATCTATGTTGCCTGTCATGAAAAATTCGGGGTGATAAAGCTCCGCACCCGGAATATTGGTAAGAGCCATACCGAAAGCGATAGGCAAAAGGAGCAAAGGCTCAAATTTCTTGACGATAGCAAGATACATCAGCAGGAAGGACAGTAAGATCATAACGCCCTGCTGCCATGAAATATTAGCAAAAGCGGATTCCGCCGCCAATGTTTTTATGGTTTCCCAAAAGGTCTCTAACATTTGCTTTATTTCCTTTCTGAATTTTTAAAGTACGTTAGCATTTTCTTAAAGTATATTGTTAAAAGGGACGCGTATTTTCGTTTATACCAGCCGCGCTCCAATTGCTGCGCAGAGACTTTTCCTTCCTCTTGACGGAAGCGATCCTGTACTGCTTTCCGTCAGCTTCTCCGTAAGCGGCGATAGCGGCGGCAATAACCGCAATTATCTCACTGTCGTCCCCGTCGTATTCCTCAATAACCGATTCGGCGGCAGCGGGCGTCGGTTCAGCCTGTGCGGACACTGCCTGAACGCTTTCCGCAGGGGTATTCTTGGGCTTTTTCTTTATATTAAGGATCTTGCCCAACGCCCATAGGATAAATACCAACAATACCAATATCAGAAATACGACTACGATACCCGTCACAAGGGTGGACCACATCATGTCAACATGTTCCGACGGCACGGTCGCACCCTTTGTGACAGCCGTTAAAAGCTTAGCCAAATCAGCCATAAATCTTATCTCCTTTTAAAAATATAGGAACCTATCTTCACAAGCTTGCGCACATGTCTTTCCGGCAAATTTTACCGAATACCGCGTCAAGCTCCCTTGACGGGCGACAGCCCGCCTGCGGTCGCTTTCCTTGTCTTCGGCAAAATTATGCTCGGAAATCCGTGTACGCATCTTGCGAAGACAGGTTCTAAGTTATCTCCACCGTTCCCGCGGTTTCATTAACTTTTCATCAAATTCAAAGATAATTATACAATATTTTCCGAAAAAATTCAATAACTATCGGCAAATAAAATAAAAAAATTTTTTGTTTAGATTATCGCTCTATATTTTTATTGCTTTTCGCGTAAATTTTTGTTGATTTTAACGGAAAAATATGGTAGAATTATTATCAGAGAAGTCGGACGTTTTTTACTTGAACTTGACATAATTTACGTTAAATAAAGAAAGGAAAAACGCTATGAAATGCAATAAGTGCGGATATGAAAATACGGCCGAGTCAAGATTTTGCATGGAATGCGGCGCACCGTTGGATAAAGCGTCGGAGCAATCTCAGGACTTTTCCGAAAGCGACAGGGACTTTGTGCCCGGTATGACTGCCGAAAACGACGCGGCGAAAGCTTTTTCGGAAGCCGATTTTGCAAACACAAGGTACGTTAATGAAGCCTCGGATCATAACGGTACGGCAATTTCGGACGGCACATATAACGACAGCGAAGATAATGAAGATGATTACGAAAGCACAAGCGAGGCTCTCGAAAATCTGAAAAAATTTGAAGAGGGAAGCATCACGCACCCAAACGACAAGCCAAAGGAAAAAAGAAAGTTTTATTGCCCGCAAAATCCTATGCTATGGTCGTTTTTATGGCTGCTGCTGTTCGGCGCGGTTTTGGGCGTTCTTTCCGCGTACTTTTTCAACGTGGATCTGGACGGTACGCAGATAGCTTTCGGCATTGCGTTTTCGGTGTTTACCGCCGCCGTTCTGGTTATCGACTTTATTTACTATTTTCCCGCGGCGTTAACATTGGACAAGCTGTTAAAGGGAAAAGGCGTAAGGCTTGAATACAGACTTAAAAAGTACGAGCTTGTCGACCTTGCGGAAGAGGCAAAAAAACGCAACCGAGGCTTTTATCTTGCAATAGGCCTGTTTGGATTTGCCTTTTCGATCTACTATATCTATATTTTGGCCACCGCTATCGTTAAAACCAATTTGATGTGGATTAGTTTGTTTTTCAGTATCGGCGTATTTGTGATATTCGCCCTGCTGTTCTTCATTATGCCAAAGTTCAATTATGAAAGAATGATGCAAAACGGTTCCAGAGTTATAGTGGGAAACAAATCGGTGTACTACGGCGGTACTTATTATCATTGGAGAAAAATTCAGCCCGACGCTACCTTCGGAAACTTAAACACCAAAAGGCACAGGCTTGAGATCGTATTTACACAGGAGCAAAAAAACGGGGACACCAAACGCCGCAAGGTGGAAATGTACGCCCCCGATACCGCGATAAGAGATATTTCAAGACTGCTGGGCGAGTATGAGACAAGTATAAAAAAATATCAGGAAAAGCAGGCTAAAAATTCTATCATAAATACTGTCGACCGAAACAAATCGGGTACCGACAAAAAAGAAAAAAACAAGAAAGGTAAATAAAATGGAAATAAAGGATTATCTTAAAAGCAGCCTCCCCGAAATGAAAACGGCTCTTGCCGGACTGGTTAAAATACCGTCGGTAAGCGGAGAAAAAGAGGGAAAATATCCCTTTGGCGCGCAGTGCGGCAGGGTGTTGGAGGAATTTCTGAAAATATGCGAGGAAAACGGCTTTAAAAGCAGCAACTATGATTATTACGCGGGCAGTGCGGACTATATTGACGGCACCGTCCCGGAGCTTGGCATACTGGCTCACCTTGACGTTGTTCCCGTAACCGAAAAGGACTGGAGCTTTCCGCCCTACGATGTGACCGAAAAGGACGGCAGACTGTACGGAAGAGGCTGTATGGACGACAAAGGAGCGGTAATAGCTTCGCTTTTTGCAATGAAGGCGGTAAGGGAGTGCGGCTATTCTCTTAAAAGAAACGTAAGGCTGATAGTGGGCTGTTCGGAGGAAACGGGCTCGGAGCTTGATATTGAGGAATATATGAAAAGATCGGAAATGCCGAAAGCGGTATTTACTCCCGACGCCGAATTTCCCATTATTACAACGGAAAAGGGAATGCTGAGATTTACATTCGGCGGCGATTTTGACTGCTCGCTTATTGAAAGCATAAAGGGCGGTACGGTAGTAAACGCGGTGCCTTCGGAGGTCAAAGCGATACTAAAGGGCGAGATAAGCTTACCTAAAGAGGAAAATATCTCCTGTACCTTTGAAAACGGAAACACGGTTATCATATGCAGCGGCAAATCCGCCCACGCTTCTACTCCCGAGCAGGGAGTAAACGCCTTTACAAAGCTTTTTGAATACCTTTTGAAAACCGATCTGCCCGAAAACGATAAAAATATGCTTATGTCGCTGCTTTCTCTTTTCCCTGCGGGTGAAACGGACGCAAGGGCTATGGGGCTTGACGTAACTGACGTTTCGGGAAGTACTACCTGCGTTTTCAGCATAGTGGATTACAGCAGCAAAAAATTGACCTGCAAGGCAGATATGCGTTTTCCGATTTCTCTGACCAAAGCGGCGGCAACGGAAAAAATAAAGGCCTCAGTGCAGCAAAACGGGCTTGAATTTATTTCCGTAACAGGCTCCGAGCCTCACAGCGTTGACCCCGAAAGCGAATTTGTAAAAACCCTCTTAAAAGTGTACACCGACGTTACAGGAAAAGAGGG
Organism: Oscillospiraceae bacterium; assembly: GCA_014799365.1. GTDB lineage: Bacteria > Bacillota > Clostridia > Oscillospirales > Ruminococcaceae > Ruminiclostridium_E. The sequence continues at coordinate 14,266 of JAAVIF010000075.1, read as the reverse complement.
TTACTGCAAGTCTATCGGCGGCGGCACTTATGTGCATGGCATAGAGGGCGGCGTGGCGTTCGGAATGGAGGTTGAAGGTCAGGACAATCACATTCACGGAGCGGACGAGTGGATAGGAATAGATACCCTGCTTACCTCCGCGGAGATTTTCGCTAAGGCAATCATTGAGTACTGCGGCTGAGCTTGATGCTATTCTCAAAACTAAAAATCAGTATGAAAGAAAGGAAGATAAAATGGAGATCAAGGTTGGAATTTTGGGCTTAGGCGGAATTGCAACAAAAATGGCGGACACGGTAAACAAAACCGACGGCGTAACGCTTTATGCAGCAGCCAGCAGAAGCATGGACAAGGCTTTGGATTTTGCCCGTACCTACGGAGCGGCAAAGGCGTACGGAAGCTATGAGGAAATGGCGCAGGACGACAATGTGGATCTGGTTTATATTGCCACGCCTCACGCTTTTCACGCCGAAAACGCGCTGATGTGCCTTGAACACGGAAAGCATGTTTTAGTTGAAAAGCCCTTGGCGGCAAACGCCGAGCAGGCAATCAAGGTTTTCGCTGCCGCAAAGGAAAAGGGACTGTTTGCGGGAGAAGCGATATGGTCAAGATACCAGCCCATTCAGAAAAAACTGAATGATTTAATAAACTGCGGAGTTATCGGAGAGGTTACCTGCGTTACCGCATTTACGGGCGGTGAAATGACAGCCGTTAAAAGGCTTACCGAGCCCGAGCTTGCCGGCGGCGCGCTGCTTGACGTGGGGATATATCCGTTGAATTTTGCGTCCATGATAATCAACGAGCCTGTTATAAGAGTCGATACCAATGCCGTGTTAAGCGACAAGGGCGTTGATCTGCAAAATGCCTTTACTTTAAGCTATGGCAGCGGAAAAATGGCGGTGCTGGGCAGCAGTATGATCTCCGAAATGGATTCGAGGGGCGTCATTTACGGCACTAAGGGCAGAATAGAAGCGGAATTTATCATAGATATAGCAAGGCTTACCGTTTATACCGATAAGGGCGCGGAAATTATCGAGCGTCCGACCCAGATCACGGGGTTTGAATATGAGCTGATGTCGGCGGTTAAAGCAATCGGAGAGGGAAAAATACAGCCCGATGAAATGCCGCACCGTGAGACCGTTAAGATGATGAGGATAATGGATGGGCTTAGGAAAAGGTGGGGCGTGGTTTATCCTTTTGAGTGAACGATGCTTAAACTCTAAGGTTTATGTTCTCATAAAACAAATAAAATTTTTAAAAAGGTATTGACTTTTTTTAAAAATTTTGGTATAATATCAGCGTTGCAATTTGAGCATCAGTTGATCCACTAGCTCAGGCGGCAGAGCACCTGCCTTTTAAGCAGGGTGTCCCGGGTTCGATTCCCGGGTGGATCACCACATGCGCCAATAGCTCAGTTGGTTAGAGCAACCGGCTCATAACCGGTCGGTCCGGGGTTCGAGTCCCTGTTGGCGCACCATGATGCTCGCGTCTGTTTAAATGGTTTTCCGTTTAAACAGATACATAGGGGTGTGGTTCAATGGTAGAATAGGGGTCTCCAAAACCTTTGACGTGGGTTCGATTCCTACCACCCCTGCCACCAGCGTGACGCTGGACCCGATAAAACTCGGCTTAGGTCGGGTTTTATTTTTTTGTTTATGTTCAACAAATCTTTTTAATAACATAAAAAAGTGCCGCCCCCATCAGTGTACGAATGAAAATGAATCCATATATAAATGAAATTTTGGACATAATACTAATTGCTTTGCTCATACGGAGGATAGGGCAACGCCGTGGAGCGACCCGAGCACTGTATGAGCTTTGCGGGAAGCGGTGCTGCTGCATCGCTTTCTTTTGTTAAACCGCTTCCCGGAAACAAAAGCGATAAACCCCTAACCAACTTACCAATTAGCATCATACCATCTGCGACGTTCCTCATAAGGAGTAATACTAATCTCTGTTTTGACAGTAGACCCTGTTCTGTTTTGTCTACTGTCAAAACAGAGATTAGTATAGAACAATGATTAAAAAAAGGGGCTGTAAAAAAACACAGTCCCTTTTAAATTAAACAAAAACCGGCTACTTTACAAAGAGAAACCCACAAACAAATTAGCACTACATATCAGAGGGGGGATAAGGAAGGGATTCTTAAGGTGAAACCTAAAGGGGGGAGTGGGGCTGTGAAAAACACAAAGAAAAAACTTTTTCCTTAAAAAAGCTTAATGTAACAGAAAAAACGTTGTTTTTGCACAAACAATCGTGTGCTTTTTTACAGAACCATCTCCCCCCTTTTGGTGTTACCTTAAGCCCCCCGCGGGAGCGGTGCAGCCTGCTTCAGACAAAAAAACATTATATAAAGCGCAATTCTAAGCGTTAACACAACGTAAAAGCCCGTGCGGCACCGAGCACAATATTTTTACATCCCCTTTTACTTATGTAACGCCGATCGGAGTACACAGCCTTGGCAATAATTGTGCGGTGTCGCCCTAACGAGCGGTAAGCAGCAAAATATGCAGAAAAGCTGCATGTCCGGCTTTATATTAACACGCTTCGGTGTTCGATATAAATGTTTCCCCACTAACATTGGAGAACAGTACAGCTGCCCTGCCGCGGCCGTCATAAAGCCGGAAGTGCTATTCGTATCGCCTGCGGGATCGCCCGAATACTTACATTCTCATGGACGCCCCCGTTTTCGCCGTCCAGTGTCCATGCCATCTGCTTTTCCGATTTTATAAGAAAATCTGCGGCACGAACGGACACGATACAATCCGCATCCAATTTTTTGTTCATCAGGCTTTTGCGGATATTATCCAGCTCTATAATATTTTTCGGACGCTTGATGAATATACCCTCAAGTATCCCGTCATCAAGCTTTACATCGGGCGGAAAGAAGTTTTTCATTGAACCGATAGAGGTGGAATTGGTCACGGCCCCGAAAATAAACTCACCCGAAAATTTGCGTTCATCTGCTGTTATATCCAAAAAATTGCTTGCCTCGCTGATATGCTCGGAATCAAGGCTTTTCATCGCTTCAAAAAAATACGCAAGACCTCCCATAAAATTTTTCGCCCGTTGATCGGTGCTGTACGAAACTTGTGTGATCAGCCCAAACGCCGCCACATAAGAAAAGTATGTTTGGTTAAAGGACGCGGCGTCGATATAGGCGGCCGTTCCTTGGACGGCGTTTTCTGCCGCCGCATTTATGTTCCGCGGGATATGGTTGGACGCAGCAAAATCATTTACCGTTCCCGTAGGAATGTATCCCACAACAGTTTTCATTTTTGAACCGACAGCCGCGACCATCAGCTCGTGCATCATACCGTCTCCGCCTGCAGCGATAATTCTGTCAAAATCCTCCTGTGCGGCAGCTGCTGCACGGCGTGTACAGTCGCCCTGAGATTGAGTGGGATATACAGTTACCTCATAACCGTTTTTAGTGAAGATATCCACTACATCTGAAAGGTGAGATTTGATTTTTCCCCTGCCCGAGCAGGGATTGTAGATAAACAAAAGCTTTGACATAATGCGGTCTCCCTTATTGCATATAAATACAGAGCCTACGGCATCTCCTTGGCCTTCAAGGTCACAATAAACGAGCACCCTCCGCCGCTCAGATTTTCGGCACTTATTTCTCCTCCGATTATGGTAAGTATTCGCTTGACGAGCGCAAGGCCCAGACCGTTGCCCTCGTCCTTGTGAGAGCTGTCCGCCTGATAAAATTTATCGAAAATGTGCTTTTTCGCTTCCTCGGAAATACCCGGACCGTTGTCCTCAATAGTAAAAACGACCGCATTGACGTCTTTCCTCAGGCGAATTCGCACAAGTCCGCACTGCGGATCAAATTTAATAGCATTGCCGATCAGGTTATCCCATATATGGCGGAGAAGATTTTCGCTTCCGAGATATTCAATATTATCCAGATCCACGTCAAACTCAATATCCTTCTCAGCCCATGCGGGTTCCAGCGCAACAATTGATTGACGAATCTGCTCATCGAGAGAAAACACAGTCTGATTGGTTGGTATCAGCTGATTTTCAATTTTGGAGAGAAGCAGGATATTTCCTACGAGAGAGGATAGTCTTTGAGTGTTGAATAATATCTTTTCCACATATTGCTTCTGATCGCCGTCAAGATTTTCGCAGCCCTGCAAAAGCGTTGTGTACCCTTCAATAGCGTTGATCGGCGTTTTAAATTCGTGAGAAACGTTCGACACAAAGTCCGTCTGCAATATCTCGGTAGCGGCAAGCTCATGCGCCATAAGATTAAATCCGGAATATATCTCCCGAATTTCCCTTGCGCAGTTATCAATATCCAGACGCACGGAAAAATCACCTTCGGCGACCGTTTTCATCGCATTTTCAAGTTTTTTTATGGGGTCAAAAAACAAATGGGAAAGCACGCCGGTCACTCCGATGCCGATCAGCAGGCTGATACCCAGCACGGCCAGCATTAGCAGAAAACCCGACTCAATGTGTATAAAATTTTTTAGCAGTTCCGTCAGCCCGATAGCTATCCAGATACAAAGGACCAGCTCGACGGAAACCAAAAGCGTCAGGCGCACTCTCAGGCTGAATTTATTTAACTGATTTTTCGGCCGTTTCAATGCTTTGCGTGTATTCACTTCTTCACCGCCTTATATCCGACCCCGCGCATTGTGACGATCTCGAAATCCTTATTATTCCGAAAGCGTTCTCTAAGCCTGCCAATATGCACTTCGATAGTGTGCGTGTCGCTGTCCGAGCCGTAGCCCCATATCTCGTCCATCAGCTGCTGACGGGTAAATATCCGCCCGGGATATGAAAGCATCTTATACAGCAGCATAAATTCCTTTTGCGGAAGTATAAAGGACTCGCCGGACGAGGAGACGGTCAGCGAATCACAGTCCAGAACGGTATTGCCGATCACCTGCCGACGGTCGTTTATCATCTGCGCGCGGCGAAGAAGCGCACCGACCCGCAGCACCATTTCGTTGACGTTTACGGGCTTTACCATATAATCATCGGTTCCCGAAAGAAATCCTACACGCATATCATCAAAAGCGTCCTTTGCGGTGATCATCAGTACGGGTATACTGTTTCCGGTGCTGCGAAGCTGCCGTACAAATTCGTAGCCGTCCATAACGGGCATCATAATATCTGATATTATCAGGTCATAGTAGCAGTTGTCCATATCGTCCAACGCTTCCTTGCCGTTGGAAACTCCCTTTACCGTATAACCGTTCTTGATGAGAACATGAGAGAAGAGCTGCCGCAGCTCGCAGTTGTCTTCCGCTATCAGAATTTTGTGCATCGCTTAAACCTCCGTTTCCGTGGCTTTAATTATACTTCTTTTTCAATTGACTGTCAAGATTTATCCGAGTATCTCGATTTGTTTCGCATACAATTCTACAATACCATAATATACAAAAAAATCAATCTATCCTCAACTGAAGTTCAACAATTGTTGAGGTTCAGTTGAGGATAGATTGATTTCGGTGATGTAATATATAAAGTAACGATAATCCTTAACATGGCAAAAGGCGGTGAATAAAAAATGTTAAATTTTTTTGAACTGAATATGATGATCATATTTGTGTCGTTTCTCGGTTTTGTTTTGGAAAATATTTGGTTGGCGGCAACGAAGGGCTATATTGACAACAGAAATATGAACCTTCCGTTTTTATTCGGATATGGGCTTGTGATCATAGGATTTTATACATTGATCGGCACGCCGGCAAATTTAAAAATAACAGAATGGTTTGGCGTATATTTCAGCAGACGGGGCGGCTTCATTTTTTACTTTTTTGTATCGGTAATACTGGTAAGTGTGGGAGAGATGCTGCTCGGAACATTTGTTGAGCGCATATTCGGATTTGAATATTGGAATTATTCAAGATTACCGCTCCATATAACCAAATATACGTCAGTACCCACATCAATGGGCTTCGGATTGATAATTACGCTGTTTATGGGATACTTCTTTGACAATATTATGAATCAAATACATAATATGTCGGATATAACTGTAAAAGTGATCGGAAGTGTGCTTATGCTCCTTATAACTGCCGACTTTATCTATTCCTTTGCAGTTATGTATCGTAAGCGGAGTCTTAACATCAAATGGGAAAAAAGATGTCGGCTTGTATCCGGCCTCAAAAAACTATTATATTAAAATTTTTACGCTGATATGGGGAAACGGTATGAACTTAGCTGTAACATATTTTTTGTGGTTTATAAGCTATAGCATTTTAGGCTGGTTCTATGAAACGATATTGTGTTCCGTTATGCAGCGAAAATTTATTAACAGAGGTTTTTTAAACGGCCCCTACTGCCCAATTTACGGGAGCGGCGCATTGCTTGTGATTACTCTTTTGGGTCGGATTACAAATCCTTTGATTTTGTTTTTGGTGAGTGCCGTTGTTACTTGTGCTTTGGAATATCTTACTTCCTATGTCATGGAAAAACTGTTTCATGCAAGATGGTGGGACTATTCTAACCGACCGCTGAATATTAACGGCAGAGTATGCCTGCTCGGAGCGATCGTTTTTGGAGCATTTTCCGTACTGCTTGTTTTGCTTGTTCACCCGGCAGTATGCAAATTGACCGACAAGATACCATTGATTATCCGGTATATAATGGCAGTTGTTTTGTGTTTGGCACTGCTGTTCGACTGCATTTCAACGGTTCTTGCGTTGTCTAATTTCCAAAAGAAAATAGAATATATCGCTTCACTTCTGGAAGAAAAGAGGCATTCCACTGCGGAAAAATTGCGTAGCTCAGCGATTCACAATGCTTTGCAGCGGCGTAAAAGCAGTCTTGCCGACCTCCTTAGTTGTCAGCAGAAGCGTATTATTCTGGCTTTCCCGAAACTAAAGCTGCACCGGTACAATGATTTGCTTATCGAATTGCGAGAAGCATTAGAAAAGCGACATAAAGCACAGGACGATCAAAAAAGCAAAAAGGATAACGGAAGATAGCGGTTAAAGCGGAATTATCATAATATGCCGCAGCGGCTCGCCCTTCCGATCAATCAACGGCCCCTTGAAACGACAGCTTCAAGGGGCATATTTTTCTGACCTATTTTATTTTGTTACTCATGTGTATGGTTTGACGGGTCTGCCTATAATAGCCATTGACAAACGAAATAAAAATTGATATAATGTTATATATCGGGCAATCTTCAATAATCTGTTTTGAAAGTAATTTACAGCAATAGCACACAAGGACTGCGCAGTATTGCTGTTTGGACAGCTTCAAGATCTGCCAAAAGGGAGCGCGTAGCTTCCTATGTGAACAGTACTTTATAGGCAACACCACACAAAGACCGTCCAACGGCTTTGTACGTCATATGCTTGCAGAATTTTCGGGAAACCGAAGGTTTTTCAAAGTCATTATTGCACAGAATTCCTGACATACGCCGATATGCTTGTAAATTCTCTGTACAATCCGATGAAAATTCTGACTTCGCATCTGTCGCACAATCTTTATGCAGTGCTGCCTATATTCCTATATTTATGGAATATTATAGCATAAAATAAAAACATTTCAAGGAAAATTATTATGACCATTATTGACTTACTGAAACAAAACAGCGAAAAGTACGGAAATGACACGGCCTTGGTCGAAATCAATCCCGAGCTTAATGACGGACGCAGATTCACATGGCGTGAATACGATCTTGTACAGTCTACCGAACGTACAAGCTACCGCAGAGAAATAAGCTGGAGCGTATTCAACGAAAAAGCAAACCGTGCAGCCAATGCTTTGATCAACTGCGGAATAAAAAAGGGCGACAAGGTGGCAATACTTCTTATGAATTGCCTTGAATGGCTTCCTATTTATTTCGGTATCCTCAAAACCGGGGCCCTTGCGGTACCTCTTAATTTCCGATACTCTTCTGATGAAATAAAGTATTGCCTTGATCTTGCGGAGGTAAATCTGCTGATTTTCGGTGCCGAATTTATCGGACGTGTTGAAGAAATAGCGGACGAGATCAGCAAAAACAGACTGCTTATTTATGTTGACGACGGATGTCCCTCGTTTGCGGAAAATTATCATCACATTACCTCCGACAGTCCGAGTACCGACCCGGAGATCCCGATTACGGAAGACGATTATGCCGCAATATACTTTTCTTCCGGAACCACCGGTTTTCCCAAAGCTATCCTGCATAGTCACCGTGCGCTTATACATTCCTGCCGTGTTGAGCGGAATCACCATTCTCAGTCCCGTGACGACGTATTCCTCTGTATTCCCCCGCTCTATCATACGGGAGCAAAAATGCACTGGTTCGGCTCGCTTTTAAGCGGTTCAAAGGCGGTATTGCTTAAAGGTACACGGCCCGAAGCGATTCTTGAGACGGTTTCAAAAGAAAAATGCTCGATAGTCTGGCTGCTTGTGCCTTGGGCGCAGGATATCCTCAACGCATTGGATTCGGGCGAAATCAAGCTGTCGGACTACGAGACCTCCCAATGGCGGCTCATGCACATCGGCGCACAGCCTGTCCCCAAAAGTCTTGTAAAGCACTGGCTGGATTATTTCCCGAATCAGCAGTACGATACCAACTATGGCCTTTCGGAATCAATAGGACCCGGCGCGGTCCATTTGGGCGTTGAAAATGTACATAAGGTAGGAGCGATCGGTATTCCGGGCTACGGCTGGAATGTTAAGATCGTTGATGAAAATGATGCTGAGGTGGAAGGCGAAAACGTCGGCGAGCTTTGCCTTAAGGGCGACGGCGTAATGGTATGCTACTACCGCGATGCCCGGGCAACGGAAAGTGCTATTAAGGACGGCTGGCTTTATACAGGAGATATGGCGATGCGTGACAAAGACGGCTTTATCTACCTTGTGGACCGTAAAAAGGACGTAATTATTTCCGGCGGTGAAAACCTTTATCCCGTACAGATAGAGGACTTTATCCGCGGATTCTCCAAGGTTTCCGACGCTGCGGTCATCGGTCTTGCCGACGACCGTCTGGGCGAGATTGCTGCCGCAATCATTAAAATAAAAGACGGTGTCCAGTGTACCGAAGAAGAAATCAACGAATTCTGCAAGGCTATGCCAAGATACAAACGGCCAAGAAAAATAATTTTTGCGGATGTTCCGAGAAACGCAACGGGAAAAATCGAAAAGCCGTACCTCAGAAAGCTGTACGGTGCCGACCGATTGGTAGAAGAACAGAATAAGCGTTAATACCAACCCCTTTTTAAACTATGGAAAAATCCATAAACCTGGATAGGTCTGGGAAACGCGTTTATCGGCTCTCTTTTGGCATGGAGCGTTCTCGGCAGACGTACCCGTATTATGACGCAGCACTTGTCAAGCAAAACGATGCCTGATTTTTTCGGCTCGCGTTTTGAATCAAAATCGCTTAAGGTCGCCGCCTCGGTAATAACATTCATATTTCTCATTCCATATACCGCTTCTCTTTTCAACGGCTTGTCGAGACTTTTCGGAATGGCGTTTAACGGTCTGGATTATTCGGTATGCGTTATCATAATGTCAGTGCTTACCGGTATTTATGTTATTATCGGCGGATATATGGCGACGGCAATAAACGATTTTATTCAGGGCATGATCATGCTGGTGGGCATTATTCTGGTAATAGGAGCCGTACTTAATGACAAAGGCGGTCTTTTGGATGCGACAAAGAGTCTTGCCGCCGAATCGGGAGACGCGGGCTGGGCAGGTGCTTATTCCTCATTCCTCGGTCCCAACCCGTTGTTCCTGCTGTTTGTGGTTATGCTTACATCTCTTGGCACATGGGGACTTCCGCAGATGGTGGGCAAGTTTTATGCTATAAAAAATGAGGACTCAATTGAAATTACCGACAGTCTTGGGGACTAATTAAAAGGAACCTCTAAATTTAAAGAAAGGAATCGGATAATATATGAAAAAAAACATGTTAGGAAACGAGGCTATTGCCCGAGGACTTTTCGAGGCGGGCGCAAAGGTGGTATCAAGCTATCCCGGTACTCCGTCAACGGAGATAACGGAGTTTGCCGCAAAGTATGAAGAAATATACTGCGAATGGGCACCTAATGAAAAGGTCGCGGCCGAGGTAGCCTTTGGCGCGTCATTAAGAGGCGTAAGATCCGCTTGCGCAATGAAGCATGTAGGCTTAAACGTTGCTGCCGATCCGTTGTTTACCTTGTCATATACCGGCGTAAACGGCGGTATGGTAATATTTGTCGCCGACGACCCGGCAATGCACTCGTCACAGAATGAACAGGATTCAAGGCATTACGCCATAGCTTCAAAGGTGCCAATGCTTGAACCGGCCGATTCCGCTGAGGCAAAGGATTTTGTAAAGGAAGCTTACCGCATTTCGGAGGAGTACGATACGCCGGTCATCATCAGAACATGCACCCGTATCGCTCACTCGCAAAGCACCGTAGAGCTTTGCGACAGGGAAGAAAAAGAACTCCCCGAATACACAAAGCAGCCGCAAAAATACATAATGGCACCCGCAAATGCAATGAAGCGTCATCCGTTTGTTGAAGAACGTCTTAAAAAGCTTTCCTGTTTTGCCGAAAGTACCCCTATCAACCGCATAGAACAAGGTGACGGTGAAATAGGTATTGTATGCGCCGGAAACTGCTATCAGTACGTTAAGGAGGTATTCGGAAATACCGCCTCGGTTCTTAAGCTGGGCATGGTGAATCCGCTCCCCGAAAAGCTTTTCCGTGATTTTGCCGCAAGCGTCAAGAAGCTTTATGTTATTGAGGAGCTGGACGGAATCATTGAAGGTCATATCAAACAGCTTGGTATTGACTGCACGGGCAAGGAGCTCTTCCCCGCTGTCGGCGAATTTAACCAGACCGTTATCAGAAAAGCATTCGGTATGCCGGTACCCGAATCCGTATATATAGACACGCCTGTTCCTGTTCGTCCGCCGGTAATGTGTGCCGGCTGTCCTCACAGAGGTCTTTACTATGTGCTTTCCAAGCATAAGATAACTACTCTTGGTGATATAGGCTGCTACACGCTGGGCGGTTCCGCTCCGCTGTTTGCTCTGGATTCTACCCTTTGCATGGGCGCGTCCGTTTCGGGGCTTCACGGTTTTAACAAGGCAGGCGGCAGTGAAAGCGAGAAGAAAACCGTTTGCGTTATCGGTGATTCCACATTCATGCATTCGGGTATGACGGGACTTGTCGATATTGCTTACAACGGCTCAAATTCAACGGTCATAATACTTGATAACTCTATTACCGGCATGACGGGTCACCAGCAGAATCCTACAACCGGCTACAACATAAAAGGCGATCCCGCCGCTGCCGTAAATCTTGAGGAGCTTTGCAGGGCAATAGGAATAAAGCGTGTAAAGGCGGTAGACCCGTACAACATTAAAGAGTGCGAGGAAGCTATACTTGAGGAATTGGCTGTCAGCGAACCGTCGGTAATAATTTCACGCAGACCCTGCATGCTGCTTAAATACGTTAAGGCCAAACCGTCTCTTTCTGTGGACGAAAACCGCTGCGTCGGCTGTAAGGCGTGTATGAAGCTTGGCTGTCCCGCTATCAGTATAGTAAACGGCCATGCGCATATTGACAATTCACAGTGCGTGGGCTGCGGCGTATGCCAACAGCTTTGCAAGCCGGGTGCAATAAAAGACTGAGAAGGGGGAATATAACATGCAGACTAAAAATATTATGATAGTTGGAGTAGGCGGACAGGGAAGCCTGCTTGCAAGCCGCCTTCTCGGCACTTTGCTTTTAGATGAAGGATACGATGTCAAGGTGAGCGAGGTTCACGGAATGAGCCAGAGAGGCGGCTCGGTAGTAACCTATGTTCGTTTTGGCGACAAGGTCTACTCCCCCGTTATTTCTCAGGGTGAAGCGGACTACATTATTTCATTTGAAAAAATCGAAGCGGCAAGGTATATCGGCTGCCTGAAAAAAGACGGAAAAATAATTGTAAACTGCCAGGAAATAGCTCCTATGCCTGTCATAATCGGCGATGCGGTATATCCTGACGGTATACTTGACGAGCTTCGCAGCAAGGGCGTATTTGTTGATGAGATAAACGCGCTTGACTTAGCCTCCGAAGCCGGAAGCGTAAAAGCGGTTAATATCGTACTTATGGGCAGACTGGCAAAATATTTTGATATAGATAAATCAAAATGGCTTTCGGCGATCGAGCAGCTTGTTAAACCGCAGTTTATAGAAATCAACAAAAAAGCCTTCGAGCTTGGTTATAACTCATAACTTATGAAAAAGAAAAAGGAAAGGAATGGTCACAAATATGCCAAATTTTTATCAGCCCGAGATCGAAACAGCATCAAGAGAGAAAATTCTCGAAATTCAAAATGAAAAAATTGTAAAACAGGTACGCCACGTTTATGAAAATGTTAAATACTACCGTGACCTTATGGACAAAAAGGGCGTTACCCCCGACGACATCAAATCGGTTGACGATATTAAAAAGCTTCCCTTCCTCTCAAAGGACGATCTGCGTGAAGCATATCCCTACGGACTTCTCGGCACTGACTTGAAAAATTGTGTGCGTATCCAGTCGACCTCGGGTACAACGGGAAGACGGGTCGTTGCATTTTATACTCAGGCAGATATTGATATGTGGGAGGAATGCTGCGCACGCGCCATCGTTGCGGCAGGCGGAACTAACGAAGACGTTTGCCATGTGTGCTACGGATACGGGCTTTTCACCGGCGGTCCGGGACTTAACGGCGGCTCTCACAAGGTAGGCTGTCTTACCCTTCCTATGTCGTCGGGCAACACGGAACGTCAGATCCAATTTATGATGGATCTCGGCTCTACCATTCTTTGCTGTACGCCGTCTTATGCCGCATATATCGGTGAAACGCTTGCGGAAATGGGATACAAGCCCGAGGACAACAAGCTTAAGGCAGGTATTTTCGGTGCCGAACCCTGGACAGAGGAAATGCGCCGCAGTATTGAAAAAAGTCTTGGCATAAAGGCTTATGATATTTACGGACTTACTGAAACAAGCGGCCCCGGCGTATCCTTTGAATGCTCCGAGCAGACGGGAATGCACATCAATGAAGACCATTTCTATGCGGAAATTATCGACCCGGACACAGGCGAAACGCTCCCCGAAGGAGAAAAGGGCGAGCTTGTATTTACATCCCTCGACAAGGAAGCGTTCCCTCTGCTCCGCTACCGTACCCGCGACATATGCGTACTTACACGCAATAAATGTTCATGCGGCAGAACTCATGTGAAAATGAGCAAGCCAATGGGCAGAAGCGACGATATGATGATAATCAGAGGAGTAAACGTATTCCCGAGTCAGATCGAAGCGGTACTGCTGAAAACCGGCTACACTCCGAATTATCAGATAATCGTTGACAGGGTTAATAATACAGATACTCTCGACATCAACGTTGAGCTTAACCCGGAACAGTTCTCCGATAAATTAAGCATAATTCAGGAAATGGAAAAGAAGCTTGAACACGAAATGCGTACCATGCTCGGGATCGGTTCCAAGGTGCATCTGGTTGCGCCTAAGTCGATAGTCCGCAGCGAGGGCAAAGCAGTTCGTGTAATTGACAAAAGAAAGCTGATTGATTAACATATCTTTTTGCAGAAAACATGAAAGGATGGTTATATTATGACTGTAAAACAATTATCGGTATTTGTGGAAAACAAACAGGGAAAGCTTAAGGATATTGTCAACGCGATCTCCGGCTCCGATGTCAATATTCGCGCAATGAGTATTGCGGACACTAAAGATTACGGCATTCTTCGTCTTATAGTTTCGGATATTGAAGAGGCAAAAAAGGCATTGACAGAGGACTGTCTTTCATCCGTAAACGAAGTAATTGCGGTAGGGCTGAACGATAAGGCAGGCTCGCTTGCAGATATACTTAATATTCTCGGTGAAAATGATATAGATATCGACTATCTGTATGCCTTCACCGCCCGCACGGACAAAGGTGCTTACGTTGTTCTCCGTGTTGCGGACACAAACGCGGCAGAAGCCGTTTTCGCAGAAAAAAACGTACCTATGCTGAGTGACGATGATTTGAAAAATATCTGATCCAATTGTTCAATGTAGAATCGGTTGCTTGTTAAAAAAGCCATGAACTATTCCGCAAATGATAATTACAGGATAATGGCATATCTTTAAAAGGTATATATGCAAATATCTCTATGTAGATACAGATAAGTATTTATAATAAAAGGGGCTGTAAAAAACACAGTCCCTTTTAAATTAAACAAAAACAGGCTACTTTACAAAGAGAAACCAACAAACAAATCAGCACTACATACCAGAGGGGGGATAAGGAAGGGATTCTTAAGGTGAAACC
>JAAVIF010000074.1 GCA_014799365.1 Oscillospiraceae bacterium | reverse complement strand
TCGGTTTAAAAAGTGGATAAAATGGCTTTTTAAACCGATATTAGTGCTTAGGGTGTAACTCTGTTTTGACAGTAGACCCTGTTCTGTTTTGTCTACTGTCAAAACAGAGATTAGTATAATTTCAGCTTAAGCACTATTTTCAAATTATCCTCTAAAAATTTGCAATCTTTTTAATTTGAAATAGTATAAAATATACCCGTCAAAACCTAATTTTATCTTGGTTTTTGACGGGTTATATCTTTATTGAGCTATTGACTTTACTGCGATTAAATCCACATGGTCTTATCGAGATTTGAAACAAACTTATCCATTTCTTCCTTTGACCGTATAGTGTGGGTGTGAGCGATTATTTCGCGTCGGTGAGCGGGGGTCAAGGTAGAAAAATAGCTCATGGCGGCGTTATTTTTTGCCAAAGCCATACTGAACCCCAAGGGTATTTCGTTTTCGGTGTCGGGAGTGTGCATTTTAAGGCTCCTTTCATAATAAAATTTCTTTAATTTTAGTTTTGCTGTTTTGAAAAAGAATATGCAAAACTATTTTTTTCAAAAAGCTATTGACAAGTAAACTTGGCAGTGCTATAATAATGACAAGAAAACTTGGCAAGTGAAATCAAATTTATACCTGTAACTCGGGAGAAAGGCTTTTATTATGGATAAAAAGGAAATTTTGGCAAAGGCTCGGGCGGAAAAATCCGATGAGCGGGAAACGTTTATCTTGGACAAATCCATGCACTGGACATTTCTTGTAATGACCCTGTCGGCGGGTATTTTCACTATTGTAAGAAGCTGTCAGGATTTGCCTATTATGGACTTATGCGCTACCGTGTGCTTGTCGGTAGGCACGGGCTTTATGTACAGATTCATTAAGAATAGGCAAAAATTCAATCTGATAACAGGTATTCTGATGATTTTTTTCGGAATTGTATCGGCAGTGGAGTTTTTCATAGGAAAATAATGGCGGAAGGGAAGGATTAAAATGAATAAAGAAGAGATTTTACAAGCAAGCAGAAAAGAAAACAAAAACAAAGATATATTTGAGCTTGAAGTTATCAACAAGGGTCAGCGGATAGGCGGACTGATTGCGATTTCCATAGCCTTTGCACTGTTGCTTCTTGAGCGTGTGATTTTGGACATCGGCACAAATTACGGATATTTTTGTATCATTATGTCGGCGGGAGCGGGCTTGTGGATATACAAAGCGGTAAAGCTGAAAAGGAAGCGCGAAATACTGCTTGCAGTTCTTTGGAGCGTTATGGGTATTTATTCGGCAGTGATGGTTGTTTTAAGCTTTATCGGGTGACAATATGGACGATAAATTGGTATTAAAAAACAATCTTAAGGATATTCGGTCGGAAAAAGGCTTGTCACAGTCCGAGCTGGCTCAAATGGTAGGCGTATCGAGAAATACCATAAGCTCCATAGAAACGGGACAGTTTAACCCCACGGCAAAGCTGGCCTTGATATTGTGTATCGCTTTGGATAAGAAATTTGAAGAGTTGTTCTATTTCTGAAAAATTCCAAAAAAAATTTTTTTATTTCCTCTTGACTTAAACACAGTGTCTCACCTTATACTAATATTACACCCGAAACGGGAAAGGAGGAAAGACCATGAAGGATATGACGGTAAGCGAGGTATCAAGGGCCTTGGGGATCTCCACGCGAATGTTAAGGTACTATGAAAAGGAAGGGCTGATCAGTACCAAACGCCGTGAGGATTACGCCTACCGCATGTATGACGAGTTAGCCGTAAGACGTCTGCGGCAGATCGTGATACTAAGAAAGCTTCGCATTCCTTTAAAGGATATAGGCATTATACTTAACGCGTCGGAAATATCGGAAGCAGTCAGGGTATTGCTGGACAAGATCGAAGAGATCGACGAAGAAATATCGTCCCTTAAGGTTATACGCAATATATTGACCGAGACGGCGGAGTTGAGCAAGGGCGGTTCCCTGCCGCTTTTGGAGAACAAGCTTTTATCCGTTTCCGAATCGCTTCCTCCTTTAAAAAACATGTTAAAGGAGAACAGTTCAATGAGCGAATTAAGCACACAAAAAGAAAACAAGGAAGAGCTGCTGGATAAGGCAAACGAGAAGATGAACAAGGTGGATGACAATGTAAGAATAATACTTCTGCCGCCCTTTACCGTGGCGTCCAATCACGTTATAGGGATTGAGCCGGAGGAGACCGTCGACAAGCCCGTAGAAAAGTTTATCAGGGAAAGCAGGCTGTATGAGATCAAACCCGACGCAAGGTACTTCGGCTTTAATCACCCTAATCCGGGCATACTTGAAAACGGACAGCACGGCTATGAGGTATGGGTAACTATCCCCGACGACATGGAAGTGCCCGCGCCTTTGGTAAAAAAGAAATTTGAGGGAGGACTTTACGCCGCGCTGACTATAAGATTCCCCGAGTTTCACCGTTGGGGCGATCTGACAAGGTGGGCGCATGTGGATAATGAGCTGTACGAGCCTGATTACAGCAGCCTTGGCGAAGAGATAATGGGCGGCTGTCTGGAGGAGCATCTGAACTGGGTTTATTCGGCACATATGGGGTGGCCCGAAAACGGAATAGAAGGACAGCTCGATTTGCTGCTGCCTATAAAGAAAAAAGAAAAGTAATGGGAGAAAATTAAGCGGTATATTTACATTGCATTTTAAAAAATACATTAAGCCCTTACAGTTTGCATGTAAGGGCTTAATAATACCGCGGGAGATTATAAAAAAGGAAGGGCGGTGATTTATATGTGACTTCTTAGGTAATGTTTAAATGTTTACGTTTTAAAATTCATTGGTTTTTATTTTGGCTGTTGTAGTTTAAGTTATACAACAGCCCCTTTTTTTACTTTTAGGATTTTTATTCTATTATTGGTCAAAATATCCTTTTGCAATGGCGCATAAATTTGATTTTGGCAAAAAAAGAACCGCCTAACTATGCCGTAAAAAGACTTTGTTAAGCGGTTGTGCAATGTGATATGTTTACAAAAATATTCTTTAGGATTGTGCCGAAGGAAAAAGCCTATTTTAAAATATCCTCCAGCGTCTTCATCAGTTTTTCTATGTTTATGGGTTTAGCCACATACCCGTTCATTCCGGAATCCATTGCTTCCTTCCTGTCCTCCTCAAAAGCGTTGGCCGTCATCGCCACGATCGGGATCGCCGCCTTTACGGAATCGTCCAGCGCACGAATGGCTCTGGTCGCCTGATAGCCGTTCATAATAGGCATCTGAACGTCCATAAGGATCAAGTCATATGTATCCGCGGGCATCTCTTTCATACGCTCCACAGCTATGCTTCCGTCGTCCGCCGTATCAATTATGAAACCCGCGCCCTCAAGGATCGTTTGCGCGATCTCCTGATTCAGCTCGTTGTCCTCCACCAGCAGGATTCTCATTCCGTCAAAGCGCGGCTCGGGCGTATCCGGTTCGTCTGCGCTTTCCTGATCCATGTACGGTGCCGCCAGAACGCTCCGCAGCTCCGAAAGGAAGAGCGGCTTGGAGCAGAACGCCGTCACGCCCGCCTCTCTCGCCTCCTCCTCAATGTCCGACCAGTCGTAGGCGGTCAGTATAATAATGGGAGTAAGATCTCCGATCACTCTGCGGATTCGGCGGACAAGCTCTATACCGTTCATATCCGGCATCAGCCAGTCAATGATATATGCGCTGTAAGGCTCGTTCTGTTCCAAAGCAAATTCCGTGCGGATGACGGCCTCATTTCCCAGCGTCGTCCAGTCGGGGTGCATACCGATAGCGGAGAGCATTTTGCTGACGCTTACGCAGGTATTAACATCATCGTCCACCACAAGTGCTCTGAGATCAGCAAGCTGCTCCAGCCGCTGCGACTCCATAGGACTGTCGGCAACGCGGAAGCGGAAGGATACGGTAAATTCCGATCCCTTTCCCTCCTCGCTGTCCACCGTGATCGTGCCGCCCATCATATCCACAATGTTTTTGGTTATGGCAAGTCCCAGACCGGTTCCCTGAATACCGCTTACAGTGGAGGTCTGTTCACGCTCGAAGGGTTCGAAAACATGCTGCAGGAATTCACGGCTCATACCTATGCCGGTATCTTTGATACTGAACTCGTAGGTAGCATAGCCCTCCGGTGCCTCGGAGGTCTGTATAACACGAACGCTGACCATACCGCCGGGCTTTGTGTATTTCATGGCATTGCTCAGGATATTAAGAAGTACTTGGTTCAGGCGGAGCTTATCGCAGATGATCGTCTCGTTTGCCACGTCCAGAGTATCAATGTAGAATTCCAGCTGCTTTGCTTTCACATCGGCCTGGACTATGGTTTTAAGATCGTGCATGATCTCGGGGAGACTGGTCTCCTTCTCCTCGATCTTGACCTTTCCGCTCTCGATTCGGCTCATATCAAGCACATCGTTTATCAAGCTTAGCAGATGATTGCCCGACGTCATGATCTTGCTCAAATAATTCCGTATCTGCTCCTTGTTGTCGATATGGGTAACGGCCAAAGATGTAAATCCGATTATGGCGTTCATCGGCGTGCGAATATCGTGAGACATATTGTTCAGGAAGGTGGTCTTGGCGTTGTTGGCGTATTGAGCCTGTGCCAGTGCCTCCGACAGAACGTTCTTCTGCTCCTGTTCCTTTCGGATCATTTCGTCAATATTGCGAAATCCCGCAAGGATAAAGCCCCCATGCCCGTGGTCGTTATCTGCGATCTTTAAATATGTATATTGGAAATGATGAATATCGCCGTTATCCACTATGCGGTAGCTGCCCTGATATTCCTCGTTTTTGCTCAGTTCCTCACGGACCTTATCCAATGAAAGAGCCTGAGAGAGATCCTGCTGATCGTCGGGATGAACGCGGCTGCGGATATACTGCTCAAGAATAGGGGCGTAGTTATGCTCCACGGTCGAATCCTTTTTCAGCCCCTCGGTCACATAGCCCTCCAATTTAATGATTCGGGCCGTGGCGCGCTCTTCGTTGACGGCATAAACATTAGTATAGTCACGGCTCAGTGCTTTCACAATGGCAAGCTGTTCTCCCATTTTCTTGTTTGACTGCTCCGTTGCGTGCAGCAGCCTTCTGTTCCACCGGCTCCGCAGATACAACGCAAAGATAACACATATGATCAGGGCTAATATAATGAACACCGTAAGCGTTATTCCCGGATGTGCCTGCATATACTGCAGAAGGCTCAAATCGCTGATCGTATAGGAGGTGTGCTTTGAAATCAGTTGATTAAGCGTTTCCTCGGGCATCTGCTTAATACATTTGTTCAGTATGGTGATCAGCTCATGATCCGTATTTTCGCTTACATACATACTGAATCCTGTGCTCATACCGTTCAGCATGCTGTAATACAGAGAATTGGTGGGGTCATGGTTTACAAATAATTGAGCGGTATAGGCATATACATAAGCAACGTCCGCCTCCCGGTTCAGAACGGCGCGCATAGCCTCCTCCCCGTTAGGATAGCTCAGGACCGTATATCCATCTAAAAGCTCCCGCCGGATAAGATTTTTGCCCTGGGAATCCGATACGGCGATGACCTTGATGTCACTGTTATGATCCTGCCTGATCACCCTTGCTATTCTCACCGTCATATAGCTGTTTGTATTGAACCCGCGGTAAACGGCATCCTCTACGATGTCTCCCGAATTGACGCTGTCAATAACAACATTTACACCGTTTTCGTCGGCAAGGGCATGATAAGCGTCGCTGTCCTCCGGGGCAACGAACTCATAGGGCAGCCCGACAAGCTCCATGATCGCGGCAAAATAATCGGGCAGAATGCCTTTTAATTCTCCGTCATCAGTATAGGAATAGGGTGCCCTGTCGCCGAGAGAGGTCACGGTGATGACCTTTTCCCCCGAAATCACCTGCTGTATATATTCCGTCTCACGTTCGGTAAAGGAGAGCGCAGAGGAATAGACCGGGCCGTAGTACTTATAAAACAGCACATTTTTCCAGTCGCCCTCATTGATGTCCATTTGTTCAATGGCATAATTGATCTCGTCAAGCAGGTCCGTATCTTCCTTTCTTACGATAGCGTAAAAGTCGGCCTCCTCGATAATATCCAGCGTTTTTTCGTTTTCCGCTTTTCTCAGATCGCTGGAAAGTATTGCGTCGACCTCGCCGTTCTGCAAAGCGGCCGCAAGAACGTCGGAATTATCGTATTCCTTTATCTGATAGGAAAATCCGTTTTCTTCCGCGAATTCCACTAAGCTTTGGTTCTGGCTGCTGTCCGCAAGCTGACCGACGGTCATTCCGTTATAGGTCTTGTAATCGCCGCGGTGAAGCTGTATGTTATCGACACGGATAGAGAGAACGGTATTGTTTCTGCCAATGGGGAGAGAAAAGGCAAAGTCTTTCTCCCGCTCCGGGGTTCTGCGTGCGGATGTCACCACGTCGATCTCGCCGTTTTTCAGCATAGTAAGCATATCGCCCCAGGCCCTGTCATAGCCGGTGTATTGGAAATTCAATCGGGAATATTCGGAAACGAGGTTGAGAAATTCGATGCCGTATCCCGTCAGCCTGTCGTCCTCGTCCTTCATGTGATAGCCTTCAAAACTGAAAATGCCGGCTTTGACCGTCCGATTATTGGACTGTACATCGTCGGCGAACACCGTTATGAAATTGGATAGAATGAGGATAAGGCATACCGTAAATGCCGTAATTCTTTTCATACATATAATGCGCGCACCGCCCGCAGTACTCACCGCTCTTTCTTTCCGAGTGCCGTATTCCATCGGAAAAGGTTTTTTATTTTTTGAAATGTTTTGCATACTACATCTCCTTGTAAACTTTGAGCCGTCATTCTTGACTTCCGTGATATATCGATTTTTACATTATGTACACCTCTAAAAATCGGGCTTTTTTCTCATACAAGGATTTTTAGAGGTGTCCTCTTAATAATATATTTTAACGTTCTGCGATAGCCTTGATTGGTACAGCCCGCATCATTGCCGAATAGCTTACATTGCTTTTCAAAACATATCAGCTAACATTGACAGACTTTTTACCTATGTACTATTATAATGTACTTTGTTACATTTTTCAACCCCTTTTTGCGTAAGATTTTTAAAAGATTTTTAAATCCTGTGTAAACGGCAAATTTATCTGCATTTTTACCAAAAAACAGTATTGTCGTTTGTACAATTTTATATTATTTCAGCTCCGATTATAATTTATTGTTCCGCTCGAATACCGACCGAACGGATAAAGCCGGACGAGTAATACTATCGTCCGGCTTTATCCGTCTGTTTTTCATCTCTTTATACTAATATCTGTTTAAAAAGCCATTTTATCTACTTTTTAAACAGATATTAGTACTAATTGCCATGGTTATTATCATTTTCTCAGACTCATTTTGATCTTTATTGACACATTCTATCAGTGACAAGGTCTTCCGAAACGGCAACGCCGTCCCGCTGCCGTGTTGTTCTTCGGAATTGGCCGATGCCGTTTAGCTATCTATCCGTGTTTTTAATGGTTTTAACGCCGAAAATAAAATACAGAATATGGAAAACCCAAATACACGAAAGAACTATTCGCCCTACAACTACCTGATTCATCACAATAAATCCGATCGTCATCAGCACAGTGACGGTTATCATAATTTTGATCTTGGTTTTCCAAGTCATTCCCCTGCCCTTGACAAAGGATTCAAGGTTGTTTTTATAGAGCTTTGTATTTTTGAACCACCTGTCCAAACGCTCCGAGCTTTTCCCGAAGCACACCGCCGCAAGCAGCAGAAACGGGAACGCGGGCATAAGCGGCAGGACCGCTCCCACAGCACCAAGTGCCAGTCCTATACAGCCGGCGGTTATGTAAATTATCTTTTTAAGCTTCATTGTACAGCTCCTTTTCTTGTCGGTTTTTCTCGCATTTCACTTCGATAACGTGCCGTATTGCCGTTATCGGGTGCCGAAATATCATTCTCGGTCCCGAAAAACGCATTACCAAGCGTATTTTCTCGCGCATTTCGGACTTGTAGCAGTGTACTCGGCAATTTGAGCAGAACGTTTTGTTTTCCATAAACGGGCATTTTTCGGAGCGCGAGCAGGCGTATTCCGACAGCTCGCGGCAGTCTGCACAGAGCGTTTTGCCACCGTGATTTTTTCGGCAGTACAGCGCGATCATCCGACACACGAGCCGCTTTTCCCGTTCGCGTTTATCGTTGATATTCATCAGCTCATTCTCCCGTTCTCCGCCGAATAAATTTTGTCGCAGATCTTCATTGTGGATTTTCTGTGCGACACCAGAACAACGGTACCTTCGCCGCCGTTATCGGCAAGCGACTTCAGAATCACCGCCTCGTTAAGACTGTCGAGATTGCTTGTCGGCTCGTCGAGAAGTATCAGCGGCGCGTTGTGGAGAAATGCTCTTGCAAGTCCGATGCGCTGCCGCTCGCCGCCCGAAAGCGTTTCGCCCAGCTCTCCGACCTGTGTTTCGTAACCGTTGGGCAGGCTCATAATAAAATCGTGGACCGACGCCTTTTTGCACGCCGCGACTATATCCTCACGCGGCGCGTCAAGTCTTGCAATGCGTATATTGTTCTCTATCGTGTCGTGGAACAGGTGAGTATCCTGCGTTACAAGGCCTTCGTTATTACGGAGATTTTCGGTGTTTATTTCATTGACATTCACGCCTGAAATTTTAATTTCGCCGCTGCCGACATTCCAGAATCTCATAAGCAATTTAAGCAGCGTGGATTTTCCCGAGCCGCTTTTTCCCGAGATCCCGATAATTTTTCCATTGGGAATATCCGCGTTTAAGCCGTCAAGAATTATTTCTCCGCCGTAAGAGAACGTCACATTCTTACACTCCGCACCAGAGAATACGACGTCCCTTCCGTTCACAATATCCTCGGTGACGGGCATCTCGTCGAGAATATCAAGCACACGGTCTCCCGCCGCGAACGTGTTTTGCAGCGACACTCCGAGGTTCGCCAGCGCAATAACCGGCCCGAACGAGGACATCATCGCGACAGTCGGGATAAGCACTCCGTCAAAGCCTATCAAACCCCCGGAGCAGAGTATTGCGCTTGCCGCAAGCATTATTAAATCGAATATCAGAATTACGGTGTTTGTAATTGCCGCGTCAAGTCCTGCGCTGCGGCTGATCTTTTCCTGCTTTTCGGAAAGCGCGTCTGTTTTTCGGTTAAGCTCGGCAAGGCGTTTTTCGCCGCTATTGTACTGGATAGTTTCCTTTAATCCGCGAAGATTATCCAACACAAAGCTTGAAAGCTCGCCCGATTCGCGGCGGAATTCCGCGCCCGCGCCGCCGCTTTTTTTGGAGATAATTATCGGAACAAACGCACCGACGGCGATATATCCAAGTGCCGCGATAATTCCCAAAATAAAATTATACGAGCCGATAAACGCGCACATTATCACGGAGAAAATAACCGCGATACATATAGGCGAGATAGTGTGCGCGTAAAACACCTCCAGCAGCTCGATATCCGATGTGATTACCGAGATCATGTCGCCCTTTCCGCGGCATTCAAGCTTTGCGGGACAGAGCCGCCGCAGAGCCTTAAATACATGGTCGCGTATAATAGCCAGCAGCTTGAACGCGATATAGTGATTGCAGGACTGCTCGCCGTAACGGAGAAATCCGCGGACGAGCGCGAAAATTATCACGCAGGCAAACACCGCGTTCAGCGAGGCGGGACTTCTCATTCCGAGAATATCCAGCAGCGCATAGCCGCCGAATATCGTGATAAACGAAGCGCACAGATGACCTATCACGCCCATTGCTACCGCCAATATCATAAATCCGAGAAGCGGCTTTATCAAGCCGATAAGACGAAGCATTATGCTTAAATTACCGCGCTTTTTCATTCAGACCGCCTCCCTTCCGAGGTTTTCAAGCCGCTGCTGAGCGTTCCACAGCTTCGCATACAGGCCGCCTTTTGCAAGTAATTTTTCGTGAGTTCCCCGCTCAATGACGGCTCCGTTTTCCATTGCGTAAATTGTATCGGAAGCAACACAATTTGCCAATCGGTGCGATATTAAAATTACTGTTTTCGTTTCGGCAAGACGCGTTATCTGACCCATGATTTCGTTTTCGCTGTCCGCGTCAATGTTGCTTGTGGCCTCGTCAAATATGTAGATAGGCGAATCATGCAGCAATGCACGCGCAAGTGCAAGCCGCTGCCGCTGACCTCCCGAGAGGTTCGCGGCATTTTCGGAAAGCGCGGTGTCCAGACCGTTCTCCGAGCGCAGAAAGTCAGCGAGATTTGTCCTTTCGAGAACCCTCCACAGCGCGCCGTCGTCGGCGTTCGGACAGCCCGTCAGCAGATTGTCGCGCACCGTTCCCTTGAACAGATAGCTGTTGTGACCTATGTAGGTGACGTTCCGCATCAGGCTTTCCTCGGATATTTCGGAAAGCTCCGTGCCGCCTATCTTCACTGAGCCGTTATAACCGCGGTTTCTGCCCATAAGCACCGCCGCAACAGTGGATTTTCCGCACCCGCTCTCGCCGACTATCGCGGTGAACGAATGCGCGGGGATTTCTATGTCAACGCCGTGAAGCACCTCTCGGTTTTCCTCGTAGGAATAGCGGAGATTTTCAATCGTGACAGAGCATTTCCCGGGAGAAATTTCTCCGCTTTTTTGTTCGGGTTCGGGAAGGTCGATAAGTCGGAAAATTTTGTCGCTTGCCGCCATTCCGTTCATTGCCACATGGAAAAAGCTGCCAAGCTGCCGCATGGGAATAAAGAAATCCGCCGACAGCAGAATTATTGCGAAGCATCCCGCAAATCCGACCGAACCCGCGTTGAATTCGCTTGCCGCCATGATTATTCCAAGAGCCGCGCCGCCGTATGCGACTAAATCCATTACCGTTATGGAGTTGAGCTGCATTGTCAGCACTTTCATCGTGATCTTGCGGAATTTTTCGGATTCCTCGTTCATTTTTTGGTTTTTGTATTCGTCCGCTTGATATATCTTCAAGGTCGTCAGACCCTGCAAATTCTCGAGAAATGTGTCGCCGAGCTGTGTATACTGCCCCCAATATTTAGACAGCAGCCGCTTGGCTATTTTTTGAATAACGACGATAACAACAGGGATAAGCGGCACGCAGATAAGAAGCACCGCGGCCGCTTTTATGCTCACGAACGACAGCACCGCGAACAGCGTCAGCGGCGCGGTCATGGCGTAGAAAAACTGCGGCAGATACGAGCCGAAATAGGTTTCAAGCTGATCCACACCCTCGACGGAAACCTGAACCGCCTCAGCGGTGGACACATCATCGGTATAGCTCCCGCCCAGCCTAAGCAGCTTTTTGTAGATCATTTCACGCAATGTTTTCTTGACCGTTTTTGAAGCGAGAAAGCTGAATCTTGACTGCAAGCGAGAGCATACAAACCGTACCGCAACCGCGATTACGGCGGCGCATACCGTGAAAATGACATCGCTGTTTTCCAATGAATTTTCGGCGAGCCTGCCGAGCAAATTCGCTATTGAAAAAATCATAACAATGTTGAAAAGCATACTCAGCCACTGCACGATAACGTTTCCCGCAATGTATTTCTTTGATCTCCCGATCGTTGAGATCAGGCGTTTGTTTATCATCATATGGCATTGAGCCTCCTTTGATTAGCTGAGGCTAACCGAGTACTAATTTATATGGTTAGCGTTTGCTAACCATATAAATTATAACATATTTTTTCAATTTGTCAAGACAAATTTTGCAATATTAAGAGGAAAAGGGACACGGTGTGCGCCGTATCCCTTAATTTTTATTCTCGGTTTTTGAGGACTTCCGCAGGGGTTATCCTGTTTATCTTCCGCACAAGCAGCGCATTCACGATAAAATAAACGAGCATTACCCCCGCAAAAATCAGTGGGTAAACATACCACTCGAACCGCAGATTCATTCCGCAGGCGGTGTTTGCTATTGCCCACGGATAGATCGCGTCCATTGCGAGTTTAGCCGGCGGTATGCCGATGACCGCACCGATAGCCGTTACTATCGTGTTTCCGTTGAGATACAGCTTCCGCACCTCCTTTGAACGAAATCCGAATACCTTGACAAGTGCGATCCCAAAGCTTGAACGGTCGATCATCACGCCCATCATCAGGTACATCACAACGAGGAAGATCAGCACGGAAACCGTGATCATCATTACGACCATAGGCATCATCAGCTCGCTGAACACTGCCGAAGAGCGTTCTACGTCCGAGAATGAGGTCACCGAATACACTCTGCCGTCGTCAATGTCAAGTGTCTTATCTGTCAGCAGCATATTGTAATAGTCGTCATCTTTGCCGAAAAGCTCCTGCATACTGTCAATGTCCATAAACGCCGTCAATCCTGCGGAGTAGGAGCAAACGTCATCAATCGTAAATGCGTAGTCCATTTCATTGGCACTGTCGGTCAAAATCAGCTTGTCTCCCTTGCCCAGACCGTATTTTTCGGCGGCGGCCTTTCCGAGAACAAGGCTGCTTTTTCCGACACTCGGTTTCGCGTCAAAGTATTTATTATCGTTATCGATCCCGATTATGGAGATGTCCAAGGTATAGCCCATTTCGGTCTTTGAAAGAGACTCCGTGTAGCATGCTTCCGCGTTTTCGGGCGCGGTTTTTTCGGGATATTTCAGCGTATACATATACTCGAATTTTGTACTGCTTACGCTGTCTTTTTTTACGTTCTCACAAAGAACATAGCAATTCAGCCCAAGCATAAAGATCAGCAGCGAGATAAACATTCCGATCGTCACGGTAACGCTTGTGCGAATTTCCCTGAGCATTTGACGGATTCGGAAATTGCGTACGAAATTATTGCCCTTAAGATTCAC
Source organism: Oscillospiraceae bacterium (assembly GCA_014799365.1). Taxonomy (GTDB): domain Bacteria; phylum Bacillota; class Clostridia; order Oscillospirales; family Ruminococcaceae; genus Ruminiclostridium_E. The sequence goes on along the minus strand of JAAVIF010000074.1, from coordinate 4,163 downwards.
GCTGCGCAGCTTTGAGGCCTTCCGCTCGTTTCGGATAAGCGACAGTGCGGTTTGCGAAAGACGCCTGTTTATTACGAGAGAGTTTACGATAATCGAGATAAGCGGCGGCATTATCACCGAATAAATTATAAGATACGCGGGATAGATCGTATCAAGCGCGGGAACGGAAAAATACGAATATGTATCGCCCATTTGCCATTTAACGCCCGCGTCCGAAAAGCCGATTGCCGCGCCCACCAATCCGCCGATGAAGGTTACCGTTGTAGGCAGAGTTATGTAATGCAGCAGCAAATCTCTCTTTTTCGCACCCAACGCATAGAGTGCGCCGATAACGCTTGATTCACGCCCTATCTGGTGAATTACGAACACGGAAATAACATAGGCGAACAGCGCGATTACAACAGCTCCCGCAAGCAGTCCCATTTCCTTATTCATCTGCATATCTCCCGCCGCCGCGAGTATTCTCGGGTTGTCGGAGACAGATACAAAGGAGGTGAGGTTTTCGAGCTTGAAGTCGAATATTTCATCGATCAATTCGTCCGTTTTTTCCTTTAATTTGTCAGTGCCGTCGGCAAGCTCGACAGAGCCTTCGTGCGCGGCATTAACTCCCGCAATATATTCGGGAGCCGTTTCGGAGAGTATAACGCCGTTTTCCGCGAGCGTTTTCAGCGCGTCACTAAGCGACTTCGCACCGTCGTTCAGCTCGTTCACACCGTTTTGCAGATCATCTCTTTTTTCAAGTGACTCCGCGATCGTTTCACGGAAAAACTTGTCCTCCGCTTGCTCATAATCAAAGTCGAAATCTTTTATTGCCGCCTTTAATTCCTTGTCGGTAACGCCGTTTCCAAGACGATACGCATAGGTGTAATCCTCGGCCCTTTGCGCGCTGTTTTTTAGAATTTCCACGTACTGCTCCGAGGTAACAAACGCCGTTCCGAAAAGCTCGCTTTCCACCGCCATGTCGGAGAAATTTGCTATGGGCATGTCATAGTCGGGAGTAGTGCCTATTCCCACTATCTCAAAATCTTTGTCGGCGATCTTGATTTTATCACCCACGGAATAATCATGCTCTTCGCAGTAACGCTTTTCAAGAACGATTTCGCCGTTTTTTTCCGCAAGTCTGCCGTTGTCGAGCGCAACAAGGTTTATGTCCGTGCGGTTTTTCATCAGCCGCAAAACGGAATTATCGTCCGGTGAAATATCGGTTGAGAATTTGCGTTCAAGGGCTATCCCCATATCGCGCAGAAATTTTTCCTGCTCGTCGGTAAGAGGTATAAATACCGAAAACTCGCCGTCCTCAACGTGATTTTCTTCGGCAATATCCGCGCTCCCGGTGATAATATTTTCCGCCGCGCCAACCATGGAAACTACAATGTACATACCCAGAACGATCATCAGAAACAGTGCCAGCCACCGCCAGAAATTCTCCTTAATATCACGGAAAATCCTTTTTCTTAAAACTCTGTTCATCACAAATCCTCCAGCTCCGCGGCGGGAACGCGCGTTTCGTTTATGTAGTCCTTTTTGATAAGTCCGTCTTTCACGATAATTACCTTATGCACCATATTTTTGATGGAATTATTGTGTGTGACGATCAGCATTGTTGTGCCGTATTTTTCATTGATCTTTTCGAGCAGCACGAGAATATCCCGCGAGGTTTTGGAGTCCAGCGCGCCCGTCGGTTCGTCGCACAGCAGCAACTTGGGATTCTTGATAAGGGCCCTAGCGATAGCGCACCTTTGCTGCTGTCCGCCCGACAGCTGCGACGGGAATTTATTGCGGTGCTCGGTGAGTCCGAGCGTGTCCAACAGCTCGTTGATGTCGAGCGGGTTTTCGGCAAGGTATTCGCATATCTGAATATTTTCCCGCACCGTAAGATTAGGCACAAGATTGTAAAACTGGAAGATAAATCCCAGATTATCGCGGCGGTAGTCCGAGAGCGCGTCGGGCTTCAGGCCGAATATCTCCTTGCCGTCCACCTTGACCGATCCCGAATCCATTGTGTCCAGACCGCCTATGCAGTTGAGCAGCGTTGATTTTCCGCTGCCGCTGGTGCCTTGTATAACGCACATCTGTCCGCGTTCCACACCTGTGGTAATTCCCTTCAGCACCTGAATGTAGCTTGTGTCCTTTCCGTAGCTTTTCTTCATGTCCTTTACTTCAAGATACATTGTAAATCCTCCGTTGAATTAGCGTTAGCTAACTGTAAATTTTTATTTTAACCGCCCGAAAGCGGCTTTTGATAATGTTACATAACAGCAGCATAACAATGTTATGTTATTCCCGTAATATATGCCGTACATCTGTACGGCAAAATATCATTTTTATTTACCCTCAAGCACCAGCTCGACCCAGCTCCTTACATAGAAATCCATAATGCGGCTCATTATCCCGACGGCCCTGCTCTCGTCGGGTTCGTGAGTTACGAGGTGTATAAACGCGTCAATTATCATATGCGAAAGCCAGTGCAGCATATACGAATTTACCTGTTTGTTCGGGAGCTGCCGTGCCATACTCTCCGCCATTGCGCGGTAGGTCTTATCGGTCATATCCACCATTTCGTCCACCGCACTCTCGAACCGTGTACCCTGCGCCTTGGTGAGAAGCAGCATAAACGCCTCGTAATTCGCGTAAAGGTGATGGATCAACGCCGCGGAAAGCTCATCGTGACCGCCGTCAATATGCGCATACATCTCGGACAGCGACATTTCCTTTTCCGAGGTGAAATGTCCAAGCAGCAAACTTTTCAATTCGTTAAATGGCTGTTCAACGATCGCCGCGAACAGATTCTCTTTATCCTTGAAAAAGAAGTACAGCGCGCCGGTAGTCACACCTGCGTCGGCACATATCTTCCGCAGCGAGGCTTTGGTGTACCCCTTTTCGGAAAATTCCGCGCGGGCACTTTCGATAAGCCGTTCCTTTGTTTCTTTGTTATTGTCCAATTTGTCACTCCTTGACATAACACTGTTATGCTATGATTATACTTTAGCATATTATTTTTAAAATGTCAAGAGCTTTTAAAAAATTTTTTGAAGTAAAAAAGCTATTGACAACTGCAATCCGGTGTGCTATAATAAATATAAGTTAGTTAACACTAACTTATATAATTTGCCAACATGTTCATGTCGGCATTTATTTTTGAAGCAAGGTTAGTTAAAACTAACTTAGCCTTGCCGATACATGGAGGAACACAGATGAATATATCCGAAAGCATTGAAAAAGGCCTGATACGGCACTGTTCTCCAACGCTTGCTTCTCTGAAAACGGCAAGTCTTTTTACGCTTGAATTTACCTGTCACAAGGAACTTAACGAGGTTCTCCGCAAGTGGAACAAGAGCTTGTCCGATAAGGGCGTTGCTATGATTGCGCTGCGGGAGACGGACAACCGCGCTTTGATCTATGTGTTCAGAAAAAACAAGCTGCGTAAGGAGCTGCGCCGCCCTGAGATAAGGCGTTTTCTTTTAAACAATGGGTACGGCGGTTCGGATATAGGCGCGGCACTTTCCACATTGAGAGCGCATTTGGCCAAGCTTGAGGATTTTCCGCACGAGATCGGAATCTTCCTGGGCTACCCCCTTGACGATGTGATCGGGTTCATCAGAAACAAAGGACAAAATTGCAAATGCACAGGTTGTTGGAAGGTGTATTGCAACGATTGCGAGGCGGCCAAGACATTTGCGCGTTACAAGAAATGCGAAGCGGTTTATATGCGGCTTTGGGAGCAAGGGAGGAGTGTTCGGCAGCTGACCGTGGCTGCTTGACATATATTATGGGCAGCAAACGCGGCTTTAAGGTCAGAAATTCCACAATCATCGAAATCGAATTTCTCCAAGCGGGGATTTGTGCCGCGCCCTCCGTCAGCCAATAGATTTTTCTGTGATAATCATCATAAGCCGGTCGCCGCCGCACATAAAAACGCGGTCTAATACTAATTTTCGATCAATGTATAGACATTTTTTATTGTCGATCGAAAATTAGTGCTTAGGGTGTAATTCTCAATCATCTTTTAGACCCTGTAAAATTTTGTCTACAAGATGATTGAGAATTAGGGGCTATCTGAAAAGTCGCAATTTGCACAATTTCTACTAACTGCGGACGCTTTCTGCGTCAAAAATGCTCGGAATACGAGAGTATTCCTGCGCTTTTTTCCTTGAAATCGCCAC
>JAAVIF010000073.1 GCA_014799365.1 Oscillospiraceae bacterium | reverse complement strand
GCTCCCTCAGATATTGTATTGAACGTACATATCCGCCGCCCTTGGCGGTCCTTCGGCAAAGCCGAAGGATTTGGACAGTAGATTTTATCTACTGTCCAAACGGATATTAGTATAACAAAAGGAGGCACACATATGACAAAAAACAATTTTCCGCACCTGATAGACCTGGACAACTATCCGGTTTCAAGCTGGGACAGCATCACGAACCTTGCGATCGACATCAAGCGTAATCCTCACATATATGTGGGTGCCTGCAACGGCAAAATAATGGGAACACTTTTCTATGAACCCTCCACTCGCACTCAAATGAGCTTTCAAAGCGCGATGCTGCGGCTCGGCGGCGGCATAATCGGATTTGACAACCCCGCAAATTCCTCAGTCGCCAAGGGTGAATCCATAATGGACACCACTAAGATCGCCAGCAGTTATTCGGATATACTTGTAATGCGACACCCTCTCGAGGGCTCGGTAAAGGCGGCCGCCCTGACTGCCGACTGTCCCGTTATAAACGCGGGAGACGGAGGACACCTGCACCCTACGCAAACCCTGACCGATCTGCTTACGCTCAAGGCGGAAAAAGGAACTTTAAGCGGTCTTACGGTGGGCTTTTGCGGAGACTTAAAAAACGGTCGCACGGTACACTCTCTTTTAAAAGCACTGTGCTGCTACGAGAACAACAAATTTGTGCTTATCTCAACCGACGAATTAAAGGTTCCTACATATATAAAAAATCGAATTTCCGCCAGCGGAAAGGAATATACGGAGGTACGCTCTTTAGAGGAGGCTATCCCCTCTCTTGATGTGCTGTATATGACAAGAATACAGCGCGAACGCTTCGGCTCGGAGGAAGAGTACAACAGTCAGAAGCATATCTTCTGCCTTGACAAAAAGAAGATGAATGCGGCAAGAAAAGATATGATCGTTTTGCACCCGCTGCCGCGTGTTGATGAAATAGCGGTGGAGGTCGACGACGATCCGAGAGCGTTGTACTTCAAACAGGCAAATTACGGAATGTATGTAAGAATGTCTTTGGTGCTGTCGGTGCTTAACGAGAATATAAAAACAAAGCCCCTGCTTACCGGTGCCGTAATGCCAAAGGTGTGCTGCCACAATCCCAAATGTATAACAAATTTTGAACAGTCGCTTCCCCACAGCTTCCATAATCACGGAGGCGTGCTTGAATGCGAGTACTGCGACGAAAGACTGCTGTTGGAATAATAAAGAAGTTTTATTGAACGGCTTATACCAATCCCTTTTTAAACTGACGAAATACCCACAGTTTAAAAAGGGATTGGTATTAGAGAGGTATAAAAAGCTGTGTTTGAATTTAAAAAAGAATTCGATTATATCCAAAAAGACGGTATGTCGCTGAAAATTACGGAAAAAAATAACGGCGATGATGTAATGCTGCCTTTCTACTATTGGGATATTTATGTGAACAATATAAATGTTGGCAAAATAAGCCTGCGGATAGGCAGTAATTTTCATTCATATTATAACGGCAATATCGGATATGAGGTTTTTTCGGAATACAGAGGAAATCATTATGCGTACAAAGCCTGCAAAATAATACTGGAAGCGGCTTCTGCCCACAAAATGAAAGAACTGATTATAACCTGTGATGAAAGCAACGCTGCCTCATATAAAACAATTGAACGTCTCGGTGCGGAGCTTATTGAAATTGCGAAAGTACCGAAAAAATACTTTGCGTGGCGCAAAGGAATGGAACGCAAAAGAATCTATAAGGTAAAGCTATAGTGACAAGTCTAAAATATGCTTAATGCTGATCCCTTTTAATACTGCGGGTATTGCATAGGTTTATAAAAGGATTGGTATGATACGATCTTCTCTGTATTTCTTTCTCCCTTATCAAGCGACTTTTTCTCAAAAACCCCGTTATTGTTTTATTCCTTTAATACCGATATAATATTAACAGAAACAGGATCCGTTTCCAATAAATATTTTATCGGTATTGCTTCAATTATAGGAATATGTTCCAAGAAAGGAATGGTCATAAAAATGTATTATATCGGAGAAAAAATCAAAAAGCTAAGGAGAAAAAACGATCTTACGCAGGAAAAGTTGGCGGATCAGCTCGGTGTGTCCTACCAAACCGTTTCAAAATGGGAAACGGGCGTCACAAGCCCCGACTTATCCCTGATCGTTCCGCTGGCAAGGCTCTTTAAGGTCACCACGGACGAGTTGTTCGGTTTTGACGAAGACGCGGATATGCTGAGAAAAAAGGAATTGGATTCGGAATATTGGGAAACATGGAAAAGCGGAGACCTGCACAAAAGATTTGAGGTATCGAAACAGGCGGTAAAGGAATTTCCCGACGATATGGAATGGCATGAGCGGTTGGCATGGACGCAGGCTATGAACTCTTTTGAATATAAGGACGATACCCAATACGTACAGGAGCAGGAGGAGGCTATCAGACGTTTCGCTCTTGTTATTGAAAACGCTTCCGATGAAAGGATCAAGGCAAGTGCTATTTTTGGTATTGTCCAATATCTGGGCTTCAGAGGAAGAAGGGACGAAGCCGAAAGATATGCGGAGCTTTATCCCGAGAACCTTCCATACAGAAAAGAATATGTGCTGCTTCAATGTCTTGAGGGTGACAAAAAGGCTGTACACCATCAAAAAATGCTTGAAAACGCGATGTTTGATTTGATTAATCTTATCGGCGAAGGATCCGACACAGCCTGCGACGCACAGGAGCAAATACTTAAAACAATGATGCCCGACGGAAATTACTTGTACTGCCACTGTATTCTCGGACAAATATACCGCAGACGCGCCGATTTCAGAATGAAAGAGGGCGATTGCGATAAGGCAGCGGAAATGATAAAGCAGGCTTTTTATCATGCCACGGAATATGACAGGTCCATGAAAGGAAATACCTCGCCTAAATCAGAGCCCTTTTTTGACAAGCTCCAATGGAATGTTGACGAAATATGCAAAACCGGAACAAGGACCGATATTGAGGAAATGCTGGAATTCCTGAAAAAACCCTTGTACGACAAACTAAGGGAGCGTGACGATATAAAAGCGTTGACAGAGAATTATGCCCGTCAGTGATTGTAAAAATCTTATCCGAATAAAATTCTACCCTCGGAAAACCCAATGCTTTCCGAGGGTGGAATAATTATTTTGAATTATCGTCTAACGCCGCGCAGATCAATCCTTGCTGGGCTCAAGTATAGCGTAATTGCCGTCGTCGCGCTTATAAACCACGTTGACCTCGCCCGTATCGCCGTTCTTGAACATAAAGAAATTATGATCCAGCATGTTCATCTGCAAGATCGCTTCCTCCGCGCTCATGGGGCGAAGCCGGAATTGCTTGCGCTTAATGATCTCATATCTGCTTTGATCCTCAATCTCTTCGGAGTACTGCTCCTCAAAAGCATTGGCTCTCAGCCGTTTTTCGACCTTGGTCTTGTTCTTTCTGATCTGACGGATTATTTTATCGATACAAGCGTCGAGCGCGTCGTTCTTGTCCGCCGCTCTCTGCTCCGAACGGAAAATCAAATTTTCATATTTAACGGTAAGCTCAACGATAATATCATCTTTGATGGTGGAAACCGTGAGCTTTGCGTCAGCCTCGTCGCCGAAAAAACGGTCAAGCTTTTTCAGCTTCTTTTCGGCGTACTCGTTGAAAGCCTGAGGAACCTGCATTTTCTTAGCTGTAATTTGTAATTTCATAGTCTTTCCTCCTTTGCAGATATCTGCGTTTTGAGAACGGCATGTCTGTCTATGTATAATACTAATCCCTTTTAGAACTGTGGGATTGGTACAAACAAGACAACACGTCCTGTTCTCTTGTACATATTATAGCATAATTTTTCAACAATTACAATAGTTTTGCGCAAATTTACCAAAAAATAATCAAAAAGGAGAAATAAAACTATCATAACCCCTGCGGATAAAATTCCTCAAATACCCTCTTCGCAATATCGCAGGACTCCTTAGCGTCCTTAGCGTAATAATCCGCCCCTATCTGCTCCGCGTATTCGGGAGTAAGCACCGCGCCGCCCACCATTATTTTACAGTCAACGTTATTGTCATGCAGAAGCTTAATGGTGTTTTCCATGCTTACCAAGGTGGTGGTCATCAAAGCGGACAGACCCACAAGGTGAACGTTTTCCTTTACGGCGCAGTCCAAAACCGCCTGATAATCAACGTCTTTTCCTAAATCTATAACCTCGTAGCCGTAATTTTCCAGCAGCACCTTTACGATATTTTTTCCTATATCGTGAATATCGCCCTTTACGGTTGCCAAAATGATCTTTCCCTTTGATACCGACTTTTCGCCCGTCTTGGCAAAATGATTCTTTATCACTTCAAAGCAGCTTTGAGCCACTCCCGCGGTCAGAATAAGCTGCGGCAAAAATATCTTCCCTTTTTCAAATTCGCTTCCGGTTTTATCAAGAGCGGGAATTAAAATATCGTTAATTATCTCCATGGGGTCGGTATTTTTCAAAAGCTCCTCGGTAAGCCGCGCGCCCTCGTTTTTGAGCCCGTTTTCCAGAGCGTAGTTCAGATCAATATCTCCTTTTGGAGTTTTTGACTCTTCGCCCGCAACGCTTTGCTGCCCGTAGCGGCTTATATACTCCACCGAGTTTTTGTCGTATCCCGCAAGCACGTTGTAGGCCTTTACCGCCGCCGTCATGCTCTCAATATTGGGATTGATTATAGGCAGGTCGAGACCCTTTGTAAGTGCCATTGTAAGGAAATTGCTGCTCACCTTTACTCTGTCGGGAAGCCCGAAGCTGATATTGGAAACACCCAATACCGTTCTTAAACCAAGCTCCTTTTTGACCCTCTCCACCGCGTTCAGTGTCTCCATTGCCGCTTCCTGCTCGGCCGATACCGTAAGAGTAAGACAGTCTATATAAACGTCCTCGCGCCTTATCCCCAAAGAAAGTGCCCTGTCCAAAATTTTTTTTGCAATCTTGAACCGTCCCTCCGCCGTTTTGGGGATACCGTTTTCGTCAAGACACAAGCCGACCACCGCCGCGCCGTATTTTTTCACCAGCGGCAAGACCGTTTCCAATGACTTTTCCTCACCGTTCACCGAGTTTACTATCGGCTTTCCGTTGTACACTCTCAATGCTTCCTCAAGCACCTCGGGAATGGTGGAATCAAGCTGTAACGGCACGTCCGCAACGCCCTGTATCGCCTTTACCGCTCTGCGCATCATATCCTTTTCGTCAATTCCGGGAAGTCCCACGTTTACGTCAAGAATATCCGCGCCGCCCTTGACCTGTTCGATAGCCTGCCCCAAGATATAATCCATGTCGCCCGCAAGCAGGGCCTCCTTAAACAGCTTTTTGCCGGTAGGGTTAATGCGTTCGCCGATAATTCGCGGACGGTCTATTATTACCGTATTGGAGGGAGTACAGCAGGCGGCGGGAATATCATGTGTTATCTTAACATACTTTTTGCCCTCCAGAACCTTTTTCACCTCCGATATAAACTCGGGATTTGTTCCGCAGCAGCCGCCGAAAAATTTTACTCCCAAAGGAATAAGCTTTTCAATCAAGCCAGCAAATTCCTTTGGCGTTACGTTATAGGTATTTGTAACGGGGTCGGGAAGTCCCGCGTTTGGCTTTACCGCAACGGGCAGATTTGTCCGGTTGCACAGCTCCTCTATAACGGGATAAAGCTCCGCGGGGCCTAATGAGCAGTTCACCCCTATCGCGTCCACTCCAAGCCCCTCCAAGGTCAAAGCCATTGAGCTTACCGAACAGCCCGTAAAGGTACGCCTGTTTTCCTCAAAGGTCATGGTGCAGACTATGGGCTTGTCCGAGTTCTCCTTTGCCGCTAAAACCGCCGCCTTAAGCTCATACAGATCGGTCATTGTTTCAAAAACGATAAGGTCGCTGTCAAGACCTGCCAGCACCTGTTCCTTATATATATCGTAAGCTTCCTCAAAGGTAAGCGTTCCCGTAGGCTCCAAAAGCTGCCCGATAGGTCCTATATCCAAAGCCACAAGGGCGTTTGTTCCCTCGCACGCCCTTCTTGCGTTCTTTATGCCGGTCTTTATTATCTCTCCCACGGAATAGCCGCTTTTCTTAAGCTTGTATCTGTTCGCTCCGAAGGTGTTGGCGTAAACTATATCCGAACCCGCTTCAATGTACTCTCTGTGTATCTCGGTAAGCATTTCGGGCTTTTCTATGTTTAACACCTCGGGAGTTTCCCCCATTTTAAGACCTCTCGCCTGTAACATAGTACCCATTGCGCCGTCAAGTATCACAAATTCCTTTTCCAAAAGCTGTTTAAGATCCATTTTCTGCTTTTCCTTTCTTTTTATCTTACCAGTAGCAGTACAAACCCTTTTGTCTGTATTGGCATCTGTCTTTCATATTGCAGCTTATACAGCCCCGTCTGCCCTTGGGTATTTCCGTTTCCGACACGCCCATTACCGCCGTTACCGACTTTCTGGGTATAAGTATAAGACTGTCGGTCACATTAACGCCTATTCTCGCGGGAGCGTCCAACACCTTCAGAAATTCTCCCTGAATATCCAAAGGAAAGTCGCCGTAGCCCGGGGAAAAACGCCATGTGTAATGATACTCCCCCACTTGTTTTTGTATTTCCGTTTCCGCAATTTCGCAGACCTGCTCCACCGCCGCGGAAGCAAGGCTGTCGGCTATCAGAGCCTTTTCCATTCCCTCGGCTTCGTAAAAGCGTATCAGCTTATCCGCTTCGGCGGAAAGAGTAACGCACAGCATTACACAGCGGGTACAATCCTTAAGGTGAGCGGAAATGTCCTTTCCCTTAAATACAAGGGAGGTATTTAAAACCCGTATTCCCTCCTCGGCGGGTTCTATCCCGAAAACCTTGTACACAAGCCTCGGTTTAACCGCTTTCAGCAGGGCTTCCTCACATTCCTCGGTTATTTTAAGAATATTTTCGTTTATTTCGCCGCCCTTGTAGCCCATATATCTGAGGGCTTCGGCGCGGTTTAGCTTTTCGAGCTGCATTTTTGTTTTATCCCTTTCCCGACGGCAATCCGTTTATACAAGACATGCTTGTATAACATCTGTTTTTACGTCTACTATTATATACAAAAATCCCGCGGCTGTCAATCGCCATGCAGAAGACCTAAAAGAAAGCAGAAAAACAGACACGCAAAAGCAGCTATAACAACAGTAAACAAAACAAAAATAAAACCTGCCCCTACGCGCTTTTGTATATCGGGTCTGTTGATCACCGCTTTTGCGGCTAAGCTGTACGCAAAGCTGACGGGAAAAGTCAAAATTCCCGTAAGCAAAGCGGAAAGGACATAGGAAAGCTCTACCCCGCATAATCCGAAAATCAGACTGCCTATCACCGTTGCGATAATCAAGCAAACAGCCGAACGGGAAAGCTTTTTTACAACAATATATACAGCCGTACCGCTTACGGCCGAATTTGCGAAAAAATACAGAACCAAGCCCCACGCCCCAACACGTATATCGGAAGACCTAAGCATCAAGTATCCCGCAAATTTGAAAATAAGACCGATAAATACCGCTAAAGCAACAGCCTCAACACACTGTTTTTTGATTTTCTTTTCCGGTTCATTAAATTTTTCTCCTTTTGTGCGGTACATATCAGTGTCACCTCCGATTTAAAAGATACCGCCGCAGAACAAACCGCGGCGGCATTTTAATTTATAATTTATTAAGCCTTTAATTGGAATTTATCAAGCTGCTCCTGCAATAAGCGCGATTCCGAGAAAAGCTCCGAGCTTACCGCAGCCGCCTCCTCGCTGTTCGCGGAGTTGGTCTGAGTTACGGTAGAAATCTGCTCTATACCTATCGTTACCTGCTTAATGGATTCCGCTTCGTCGTCAACCACGCTGGTAATGGTGGCTATATCACTGTTGGACTGTGATACAAGCTCCATAGTCTTTTCCAGTGACTCGGAAACCGAGTCAACGATCTGAAGTCCTTTTGCCGCCGCGCTTACGCAGTTATCTATAAGCTGCTTGGTAGCCTTTGCAGCCTGATCCGACTGTGTGGCAAGGTTTCTTACCTCTTCCGCAACCACCGCAAAGCCCCTGCCCGCTTCACCCGCTCTTGCCGCTTCTACCGCGGCGTTAAGCGCAAGTATATTGGTCTGGAACGCAATATTTTCGATGGTGGCAATGATCTGTCCGATCTGCTCGGAGGTCTTGCTTACATCCGCCATGGCGGAAACCATTTCCTGCGACTGACCCGAGCAGATATTTACCTGCTCCTCGGTAAGATCGGCGTGTTCCTTTGCCTTTGCTGCAACCTCAACATTTTGATCCGCGCTCTTGGATAAGCTGTCCAGAGTAGCGTACAGCTCCTCTACCGAGCTTGCCTGTTCGGTCGCGCCCTGCGCCACGGACTGGGAATTTTCGGAAAGCTGACCCGCGTGACCCGAAATACGCTGCCCCGCCTGGCTGATCTCTCCCATAACTCCCGAAATGGTAGACGTAAAGCTCTCCATCGACTCCTGAATCGATTGGAAATCGCCTATATAGTTCGTAAAGGTCCTTACGTTGAAATTGCCGTCCGAAAGCTGATCCATGATGTTGTTAATATCGGAAACATACTTGTTTATAACGGTCAGGGATGTTCTGAGAGCGTCCGTAAGCTGACCCAATTCATCGTCCACATTATACGACAGGTCTATATCCAGTCTGCATTCCTTGAGCGGCTTTGTATTTTCGGTGATCCTGACAATAGGCTTAACTATCTTTTTAATTATGTAAACAATAAGAGTGATCAAACAAACCAATGCAAATGCCAGACAAACCACCGTGGTTCCGTGCATGAGCGTGATAGTACTGCTCAGCGTTTCCTCCGTATCGGTGTTGATCTCGTTGGAAAGCTCTATTACGCGGTTCAGCAATCCCACCAAGGTCGTCAGGTTGCTTTGAATGGTTTCGTTATAATAGGTATAAACTTCATCAGGGTTGTTCTCCAGCATATCCAAAGCTGTGACAGCCGATTGGTGAAGCTCCTTATGCAAAGGCTCCATTTGGGAACGCAGCTCTAAAATCTCGCTGTTGTCCGTTCCCGAGTCGCCGTAAATCCACTGTCCGAGAACGCAGGAGGTATGGTCGGTGCTGCCCGTAAACTCCGCGTTTGAAAACAAGGCCTCGCTGAGATTTATAGTCCAGCGGTAATGCGCGGCTTCCGCCTTCTGCGCTTTCATCTGTGTCTCATGCACTGCCACGGCTTCTTCCTGCGTACGCTCTATACGAAGAATATTGTAGGTGGTCAAAAAGCTGAACAGCAATATTGACGCAAGCGCAAAAGCTATTCTTATGGAAACGATTTTTTTGATACTTTTTTTCATTGACTTACTGCCTTTCCGTTATTATCTTATTTTAACGTTTGTCATAGCACCTGTTTGCTGTCAATATGACGTATAAATGTCAAAATATATCTCTTTTCTCCGAGTATTAAGTATATACTCAAACTTTTCCCTGACCTCGCCCTCACTCAGTATATCGCATATATATCCGCTGTAACGGGTGTCCTTCATGCTGTCAAATTCCTCTATCATATCATCAAGGTTCTTACCCTGCCCATAGGGTCTGCCTATGTTGTCGGTGGCGGCGTCTATACTGTCCGCAACACTGATGATATTCACATAGGGCTTGTTATAGGTATGCCTGCCCCCGTTCGGATAGCCGCGCGTTTCATTATACCAAAGGTGGTGAAGCAAGGCGCAGTCATGGACGCACTCCACCTCGCGGCTCATTTTCCCTTGATATATTTTCAGAAAGTTCGCGGGGTGATCCTTGATGACCTCAAACTCGTCGTCTGTCAGGTTACGTGAAGAATTGGACACATAATCAAGGCAAAAATATTTTCCTATATCGTGGAAAAGAGCGCATTTTTCCATAAGCTCCTTTGCCTCGTCATGATTGTCGCGAAATTCTTCCCAGGTATGCCCCGCCACATTGTCAAAATACTTGGGATCGTGCTCCAATATGTAATCAAGCAGTACAAAGCAAAGCTCTTTCACCATCATGGTATGAACATAAAGTGCCTTGTTGGCGTAAACGGTGGATTTCAGCACAGTGGTTTTGAAGGCGTCAAAGTTTATTACCGCGGACGCGGAGTTGACAAGCATAAGCACACAATAATTCGTCTGATAGTTGCCTAAATACTCCTCCATATTCTTCGCTCCCGCCAACACCTTATCCACTATTTCGGAGCTTTTGTCCAATACGTATTTTTGGTCGTAGTCGCTGCACTTGCAAAGGTAATCGATATAGTAGGCGTTTGCGGTAAACAGGGCGGAGCATTTTTCCGCGGCACTGTAATCCTCCCGCTGCTCCGAATATTCGTCGATTTTTTTCAGCAGCTCCTCCATGGTGATTTTTCCCAAATGATAAGCGGCTTGAACGCAATACAGCCCCGCAACCACTCTGTCGGTGATCGTTTTCTGAGAATTTTCCGATTCCAGAGTCTCCTCGGTAAACCGCATAAGCTCCTCTATAAACGGAGCCTCCTTTTCAATATCTATGAAGTATTCGCTCTCGGAGACCTTTTCGCCTTTCTTTTTGGCGTACTCCTCACGGCGCAGTGCCTCTAAAGTAAATCCCAAAGCATTTTCTCTGCATCTGGCGAACTGTATGTCGATAAACTCTTTTCCCTCGGGCCAGTTTATCGATTTCACCCATGACTTTATCTCCTTGTATTTACGCAGCCCGTATGTCATATCCTTGCGGTTTACAACGCCGAGCATCAGACTGTTGAAAAGCGAACGCTTAGCCTGCTCGGAAAGACTGTCAAAGTCCTCCATGTATTTTTCCGCCATGCGCGGATACTCGCTGCCCGCGTAATCGTCCAGGTGTTCCTTTATAATAATATCAAACACGGAGCAGTACTCCAGCATTATTATGGTTCTCTCTTTATCTCCCGTGTCCCGATAGTACTTAAGAAAAAGCTTTGAAATAAGAAAAGCAATAGGAGTGTCGCCCACCTCTCCGACCAAGGTACTCAGGAAATCCTTAAGCATCTTTTCGGAGTCGCTGTCCAAAAGCTCGGGAGATTTTTCGTATTTTTTGATATACTCCTCTATGATCTCATTGCAGGCGGTCTTTATCCGCTTTTTCTCGGAGGAAATGTGTATCAGCTTACCGATCACATCTTCCATGGTCTCCTTGGGATCAAATGGCGTTTTGTCCAGCTCTCTGTATTGTAATAAAAGCTCCCTGTATTCCTTATAGTCCATTATTTCGCTCATCTCCGTTGATTTATTTATCCGTATCGGGGCAGCATAGGGACTCTCAATGAGCTGTGCGTCCCATTTAATACCAATCCGTTTTTAAACCGTGGGTATAAAGCGTATTTACAGTACCTTTATATATTATATCACATTAAATTATCATAGTCAAGTGACTGCCTGTCAAGCTCAGGACATTCATTATCTGTCCTAACAAGATATTGTCTAAAAGTTACATCAAAGCTTCGTCCAGCACACTAAACAGATTTTCCACATCGATAGGCTTTGCGATATGCCCGTTCATACCGCATCTTAACGCCTCCTGCTTATCCTCCTCGAAGGCGTTTGCGGTCATCGCAATAATGGGTATGGAAGAAATTTCCTTATTTTCAAGCTGTCTTATGCGCGTTGCCGCTTCATAACCGTTCATAACCGGCATTTGTATATCCATAAGCACAAGCTGATAATATCCTGCCTCGGATTCTTTCAATATATCCAAAGCGATCTGACCGTTATTCGCCACATCAACCACAAAGCCGGCTTCGGTAAGTATTGCCACAGCGATTTCCTGGTTAAGCTCGTTATCCTCGGTAAGCAAAATACGTCCGGTGCGAATGGGCTTATCCATATTTTTTATGTCGTCCTCGTTCTCTCCGCCGACGCTTACAACGGAACGCAGACAGCTGTTTAATTCCGACATAAACAAGGGCTTTGCGCAGAAAGCAGTGACTCCAGCTTCTTTTGCCTCGTCCTCTATATCCAGCCAATCGTAAGCGGTCAAAACAATGACCGGCACATCGCTGCCCGTTTCCTTTCTTATCCTGCGGGTCACCTCGATGCCGTTCATATCGGGAAGCAGCCAGTCTATTATGTAAACGCAGTAGTTGTCTCCCCTTGCCACCGCCTGTTTGGTACGCAGCACCGCTTCTTTTCCCGATAAGGTCCAATCGGCGCGCATACCGATTTGACACAGCATGCTCGAAACGCTGTCGCAGGTGTTGAAATCATCGTCCACCACCAACGCTCTGCAATTTTTAAGCTCCTCTATGGCGGCAACGGGTTTTACATCGGAATTAAGACGGAAGGTAAAGCCAACAACGACCTCCGTGCCTTCTCCCACCTTGCTGGTTACCTCAATGGTGCCGTCCATCATATCAACGATATTTTTTGTGATCGCCATTCCGAGACCCGTGCCCTGAATACCGCTTAATGTAGTATTCCTTTCTCTTTCAAAGGGCTCAAAGATGTGAGCGACAAATTCCTCGCTCATACCTATACCGTTATCCTTGATGCGAAACTCGTAGTTTCCGCTTCCCTGAGCCGCACCCGCTTTTTCGATTATCCTCATGCTTACGATACCGCCCGCGGGAGTATATTTAACGGCATTGCTCAGGAGGTTTAACAGCACCTGATTTACTCTGAGCTTGTCGCAGTATATTTCCTCGTGTAAAATATCAACGGCATCGATATACAGCTCAAGCTGCTTTGCGTGTATATCCGCCTGTAAAATATTTCTGAGTCCGTGCAGGATCTCGGGAAGACTGGCGGGCTTTTCATCCAAGTGCATTTTTCCGCTTTCGATACGGCTCATATCCAAAACGTCGTTTATAAGACTGAGCAGGTGATTTCCCGATGTCATTATTTTCTTTAAGTATTCCTTGACCTGATCCTTATGCTCGATATGCGTTATCGCCAAGGAAGTAAAGCCCACTATCGCGTTCATCGGAGTACGTATATCGTGGGACATATTGGACAGGAATACGCTTTTTGCTTTATTTGCCCTGTTGGCCTGCAAAAGCGCGTTTTCCAAAAGTTTTTTCTGCTCCATTTCGCTGCGGACTTCCTCGTCCACGCTTCGGAAGCCTATTACAAAGCCCCTGCCCTTATCCTTTTCCCAGGAGCCTGTGCGCACCGCCTTAACCTGATAATATATAACCTCGCCGTTATTGATATATGTGCGGTAGTTAACGGAAAACCACTTCTTTTCATCGAGATCCCTGCTGATCTTCTCCAAGGCCGTTGCCTGTCTCAGCATTTCCTTGTCTTCTTCATAAACAAATTTTTCTATATATATATCCATACTTTTCTGCAATGATATATCGCCGCAGAAAATTTTTTCAAGATCATGATTATTCTCGTCGGCCACGCGAAGCACCGATCCCTCTCCCGTATCGAGATAAAAAAAGCAAACAAGATTAAAATCTATGCTGAGTGCCTGAACAAGCTCCGACTGCCGCTTTTCGCTTTCCTCGCGCATTTTCTTTTCATGAAGCTTCTGAGCGGTGTTGTCAAACATAAACCGCTGATAATACAGCTCACCGTTGTCACTGATAAGCTTGACATTGCCCAGCACATGAATCACCTCGCCGTCCCTGTGCTGTACTCGGTATTCGATGCTGACGCTGTCTCCCTCTTTTTTCAGCGTTTGGATGCTTTCTGTCAATCTTTGCTTATCCTCTTCCATAACGGACGGCGCGATCGTTTTGAAGCCGCTTTCAATAAGCTCCTCGCCGCTTTCGTAGCCCAATATCTTAAGAGCCGCCGAATTTATGCTGAGAATACGCATACCGTCCAGCGAATGGCAAATTATACCGCAGTCCAGCGACATAAACAAGGCCTCCAGGGCATTGTTCTTGTCTACGATCGCACGCTCGTAAGCGCGCTCCTGCGTTACATCTATGCCGACTCCCACCGTACCCATTACGCTCCCGTCAATATCGTACAGCGGAGATTTATATGTTGTAAGCAGCTTTATGCCCTCGCCTGTGGTGATCGTTTCCTCGGATATACAGGTTTTTTCCGATCTCATTACTTCCAGCTCGGATTCTATACAAGCCGGATCGTCATGTTCAACGTCCCATATATAAGCGTGACCTCTGCCCTCGACCTGTTCTTTGGTCTTGTTTACGGTTCTGCAAAAGCTGTCGTTTACTTTTTCATGAATGCCCGTTTTATTCTTAAACCAAATAAGATTGGGGATATTGTTTATCGTAGCTTCCAAAAACTGCCTGTTTTCCCAATAATCCTTGCTTGCCTTATAGCTGTTCTGCCACTTTAAAAAGCGGAATCTGACCTCGCTTTCGGTCATGGGCAGCGTCCACACGTCCCGGAGATATTCCGTATATTCATCAAAAAGGAATGAGCTTCCGCTGTCCGTAAGCAGTATGACCTCGGTATCCGGCTTTTTGCAGGGTTCAAGTCCTTTAAGCGTTTCTTCCGCATCGGTGCCGTTTATGTCGACAAAAATAACGTCCGCCTTTACTTCCAAGGTCTTATCGAGATCGTCGCTTTCAACAAAATTATGTGAAAAATGCTCAAGCGGCGGCATTTCCTTTATTATGCCGGTCACATATTCACTGTCGCCCTTGCAGCCTATTAAATAGAAATTGACGTTACATTGATACATAACAATTCCTCCGAATTACTCACAGAAGTACTATACGCATTATCACTATCGCTGTTTTCGTTCAATCCTCATTTTGACGCCGAATATGATTCAGTGTCAAACGGTGATCATACTCTCAGCACTATCAGCACTATCAGCAAAATAAAAAAATTATTCAATTTATATAACACCAAACAGTCCATAGTCAATGCTTTCGGTTAAATCCAAAAAAATCCGAAGCACCGCTGTGTTTCGGATTTATCGGTTTGTTTGACCGATACTGAAATCTGTTTCTTAATAAGGGAAAATAACATTTATATTGGTTTTATTATACATCATGCGGATAAAAATGTCAATAGTCTGCGAAATTTTTTTAAGGGAGCCTCTAAAAACCCTTGTGAACAGTAAAAACGGACAGGGTGCGCCGGATACGAGGAAATCCGACGAAGGCAGGCTTGACGCCTGTCGAGGAGGATTGACGAAGTAGGCGGCGTGCCATGTTCGTTTTTACTCACAGGGGGTTTTTAGAGGTTCCCTTAAAATAAGGCAAGTCAAACAAAGCCCTATTTTTTTATGGACATTTGCCGCGGATTATGATATAATTGGCAGTATCATAATTTAAAGGAGATTTGGCATATGCTGGAATTCAAATACGACACTCAATTGCTGATAGAAGGAAAAAACTTGGATGAAGACGCAATTATCGAACACTTTACGTCCAATTTCAAAGGCGACTGTTTGCTGGCCGTGGGAGACGAGGAGGTAATGAAAATTCATTTTCACACAAACGAGCCGTGGGACGTGCTTAAGTACTGTTCACAATTGGGCGAAATCTATGATATTGTAATCGAGGATATGGACAGGCAGGAACGCGGTCTAAAAGGGTGACCCGAAGCCTCCCGCAGCTCCCGTATTCCGCGGTGTCAAAGGTAAAATCAGGGTATCGAATAAGCTCGTGCAAGCTCTCTTGGTAATATCTTCCAAAAAAAACTTTAAAAAACGCAAAATTTTTCTGAAAATACATGTTGTATAAGGGTGGTTTTCGTGTTATAATATTTACCGAGTGAAAATTTTAACATTTAAGCAATTATATGACGTTAAATTTTGTATATCATAAAATTCAATATATTTCCAACCGCGTCATTTTTGCCATAAAGAAGGAATTTTTAATTAAATTAAAGGATAACTTAGGAGGAGAAGATGTTTACAAAGGATATAGGCATAGATTTGGGCACCGCCAACACACTGGTTTACATGAGAGGAAAAGGTATCATCATCAGAGAACCCAGCGTTGTTGCAGTGGACGTGAAGTACGACAGAGTACGTTATGTCGGACAGGAAGCAAAAGACGTTATCGGCAGAACTCCCGGCTCCATCAAGGCGGTAAGACCTCTTAAGGACGGAGTTATAGCCGATTTCGATATAACCACCAGCATGCTCCAGGAGTTTATCAAAAAGGCGTTAAAGGGCAGGGCTTTCACTAAAGCGAGAGTTATTATCTGTATTCCCTCGGGCGTTACCGCGGTTGAACGCCGCGCGGTAAAGGAGGCCACACAGAACGCCGGCGCAAAGCGTGTTTCTATCATAGAGGAGCCTATGGCGGCGGCTATCGGCGCGGGACTTCCCGTTGCGGAGCCAACCGGAAGCATGATAGTGGACATCGGCGGCGGTACAAGCGAGGTTGCCGTTATTTCTCTCGGCGGTATCGTTACCTCGCGCTCCGTAAGAGTGGCGGGAGACGAATTTGACGCTTCCATAATCAACTATATCAAGAAAAAATACAATCTTCTCATCGGCGAAAGAACGGCCGAAAACATTAAAATGGGCATTGGTTCGGCTTACCCCTACGCCGACAACGAGCCTGTAATGGACATCAAGGGCAGAAACCTGATGAACGGTCTGCCCGAAAACATCACAGTTACAAGCGAGGAAATACGCGACGCACTTTCCGAACCCCTCAGCAATGTAACCGAAGCAATAAAGATAACACTTGAAAAAACTCCTCCCGAGCTGGCTGCGGACATTATAGACCAGGGCATTATGCTTGCGGGCGGCGGCGCGCTTTTAAAGGGCTTGGATCTTCTTATAAATCACGAAACGGGAATGCCCGTTAAGATCGCGGAGCGTCCCTTGGACTGTGTGGCGGACGGTACGGGCGCGGTACTCGAAAATATCGACAAGCTTGTTGACGTGCTTGACGACGACGAAAAGACCTACTATTAAACAAATTTTACCACTCCCTTTTTAAACTGACGTAATACCCATAGTTTAAAAGGGAGCAGTATTTAAAATAATTAAAAGTCGGTGTTAATAAGCACCCGATCGGATTGTCTTAACGCCCGACAAGGGATTTCCGACACTGAACGGGTCAGAATGCGCCGACTCTTATTTTATACTGAAGAGCATGCTGTAAGCTTTACTTATTTAATGTATGGAGCACGCTGTTCTAAAATTGCACGGACCTTATAACCCGCGGCGAAGCCGCTTCGCAATTTTCAATTAACAATTTTTAATTATAAAACGGGGTTTGTATGAGAGAATTTTTTCACACAATTAAATTTAAAATCCTTGTTTGTATTTTTGCCCTTTTACTTGGCTTTTTAATATATGTGGCAATCGCCGCGGGAGCTTCCTCATTGCCGAAGGCTTTTCTCGAAACGGTTTCCTCTCCGTTCGTTTCCCTTTCCACCACCGTTTCCGACTGGATGGAAAGCACTATCGATAAATTTGTAAACGCCGACAAGTATAAGCAGGAAAACGAGCTTTTAAAAGAACAGCTTGCGGAATTTTACGGCAGCGTGCTTGAAAAAGAGGAGCTTGAAAAGGAAAACAGCCAGCTAAAGGACATGCTTGAAATTTCCGAAAACAACAAGGATTTCAAATGGAGTCCTCCATGCTCGGTAACGGCAAGAAATTCCGCGGATATTTCGGGCGGCTTCACCATCAACAGAGGTACAAACGACGGTATTTCACTCTACGATCCCGTGTTTACCAAAACGGGACTTGTGGGAATAATAAGCGAGGTTTCGGGAAACTACGCTATCGTTTCCACCGTTCTTTCCGACGATATAAACATAGGCGTCAGAGGCGCGGACAGCCACGCCTTGGGCATAATCGAAAACGATCTTGACAGTGCCTATACGGGACACTGCGTAATGAATTACACAGGCAGGAACAGCGGAATCGAAAAGGACGAGATAATAGTAACCTCGGGAAGCTCCTTTTTTCCGAAGGACGTACTGCTGGGAACGGTAACGGATATAATCAACGACAGCAACGGACTGTCGGTACATGTGCAGATAAAGCCGTTTGTGGACGTATTTACCGTTTCCGACGTTTTTGTCCTGATCGATTTTGACGGCAAGGGAGAAGACGTCTCCGGCAATTCATAGAGCAAAAAAATACAACAAATGTACAGAGTTAGGAAAAACCAATGCGTTACAAAATAAATTCGGCGGTTGCATATACAAGAAAAATGAAAGTCAAGGTGTTTTTGCGTTGGCTTTTTTACTCTTTGGCGTTGGTGCTCCTGTATTCGATAATGAGCTGCGGCGCGTTTAAGCTATGGCAGCCCTATATGATCTTTGCTCTTGCCATCGGCGTTTCCATGAAAGAACAGGAGTTTTCCTCTTCGATCTTCGGAATTTTCTGCGGATTTATGCTGGATATTTCATCGGGTACGTTATTCGGATTTTTCGCGGTATGCGTCATGCCCTGCTGCTTTATAACCTCTTTGTTTTCCAGAAATCTTATAAAGGTAAATATATTGAATCACCTTTTGTTTACGAGCGGAACAACGCTGTTTTCCTTTTCCTTGTACTACCTTTTCAACTATGTTATCTGGAGTGCCGACGGCAGGTGGCTTATCGTAACGAAGATACTGCTTCCCTCCTTTATCGCCACCTTGATCACCGCACCTTTAATATATTGGATAACAAAATTCATTGCGTCCAAATTCGGTCTGGAGCAAAACGAAAATCTGGACGAAGCGGTTGAGGAGGCTGTGGACAAGGCGGAAGAAAAACGCAAAAGCAAGCGTATTATCAATGTTGATAAAAAGAACAAATATATAAAAGATCTGGAAAAGGAAAATTCACGAAAGCGCAGTTTACCTGAGGAAAGGAATATCAAATGAAGGTAGGATATATAATAAGAAGTCTTTTTTGGGTGATAATTTCTTTTGTACTGGTGTTTCTTGCGGCCGTACAGCTTATGAAGATACAAATAGTAAACGGCGATTACTACGCTTCGCAAAACGAAAGCTTCCGAGAAGCCAATCAGTCTATTTCAGCCGCAAGAGGTCAGATCTCCGACGCTGACGGAAACATTATTGTAAGCAACCAAAGCGTTTTTAAGGTTATCCTTCAAAGAGCGTTTTTGACCTCGGGCAGCGAAAACGAAGTAATTGCCTCAACCATAGGAATACTGGAAAGCTGCGGCGAGGAATGGATAGATAATATACCTATTACAAAGGAAGCTCCATACAGCTTTACCGACGCTGCGGAAGACGAGCTGGACAGATTCAAAACAAATATCAAGGTCAATGTTGACGCCACCGTGGAAAACTGTCTTAAGGCGTTGGCGGATAAATACAGGATCGATACCGAAAAATATGATCTGAGAACGGTAAGGCTTATCGCCGGAGTGCGTTACGAAATGGAGCAAAAGGACTTTTCCGACAGCAACAGATACATTTTAGCGGAGGATATTGCCCTTGACACCGTATTGAGATTAAAGGAAAAGGGCTTTATTTTAACGGGCGTCGATATTTCCGAAGAACCCAAAAGAATCTATGTAAGAGGTGACATTGCCCCGCACGTTATCGGCACTATCGGTCCCATTACCTCCAATGAATACAGTGCCAGCAAGGACGAAAACGGGATCACAGATTATACCATTAACGATCTTATCGGAAAAACGGGCATTGAATACGGAATGGAAAGCACCCTGAAAGGCACCGACGGCACAAGGACAATCGTCCGCAGCAGCACGGGAGAGGTAATATCCGATAAGATAAGCGTTCCCGTACAGCCGGGCAGCAGCCTGAAGCTTACGATAGACAGGGATTTTCAGGAGGATTTGCAGACTATTCTTGAAAATCAGATAAATTGGCTCCATTGGTACAACGATCCCAAAAGAGGAAACGAGTGCGACGGCGGAGCGGTAGTGGTGCTGAACGCCAAAACAGGCGCGGTCCTCGGAATGGCAAGCTACCCGACCTACAATCTAATAGATTACTCAAACGATCCCCTTTCGGTTTTAAACGGAGTAGACGGTGCGTCTATGTTTAACGCGGCGGTGGACGGACTTTTCCGCCCCGGCTCCGCTTTTAAAACCATAAACGCCACAGCAGGGCTTATCGAAGGATATATAAATCATGACAGCCCCGGAATATGCACGGGAAAATATGAATATTACAGCGACTATCAGCCCACATGTACGGGCTCTCATTACGGCTATAACGTGGTTGATTCCCTATACGTTTCCTGTAACATTTTTTTCTATGATCTGGCAAGAAGAATGGGTATAGATACCTTGTCCTCCTATGCGGAAAAATTCGGCTACGGAACCGACCTTGGGCTTGAGATCACCTCGCAAAAGGGACAGATGACCACCCCGGAAAACTACGAAAGGTCTACCGAACAGCCTTGGGACGTAGGACAGGTGCTTCAGGCGGGCATCGGACAAAGCGCAACGCAGGTAACGCCCTTGAATTTGGCGGTACAGGCACTGACTCTCGCCAACAACGGAACAAGACTTCAGCCCTACTTGGTGGATTCCGTATGGAATTACGATTACACCGAGCTTGTTTCCAAAACCGAGCCAAAGGTAGTGACGGTTATCGACGACAAAGGCACCGACGCCTTTGAAACCGTGCGGGAGGGCATGATAAAGGTCAGCAAGTGGTGTACATGGCCCACAAGCTCCTCTAACTGGACCTTCGACTACCTGCCTTACAGCGTAGCGATAAAAACAGGTACGGCGGAAATGGACAGCATAGGCAAATACTACACCTCAACGGTAATGGGCTACTACCCCGCCGAGGACCCTCAGATAGCTTTCGGCATAGTATTAAGCAAGGGCGAATATTCAAGATACATGATAAGAAATATTATTGACGCATATTTTTACGATTGCTATGAACCCGATCTGGACGATGAAGGAAATGTCGTTTCTCCCTGGAAGCGGTGGACGCAGACCGATAAAACGCCCGTAAGACCGTAACAGTGAAAGTTCTTATACTTTTATAAAAAAACAGATTACATTATTGTATATAAAAACTTGTATGAAAAAAACGTAAAATAATAAAATTCCGTCTTTTTTTCAATTTTTTACCCCGTATTTTTATTTATCTTTATATCTTAAGCGTAAAAATTCGTGAAACATTTATCAAATCGCCCTAAAAAAGTAACTTTTTTGTGCAAATTTACCAAACGAACCCCCTTTTAAACAATAAATATACCAAACTTTGCGTCAAACGAATTAAAAGTCTTTTCATTTGTCAAAAATTGTGCTATAATATTTTTTACACAAAGGCGGTTAAGAATTATACTAACCCCCCTAAGATCAGTGTAAACGATACAGTATAAAGGAGGGCTTCAAATGAACATTGCTTTAATAGCGCATGATTCAAAAAAAGAACTTATAGTACAATTTTGCATAGCTTATTGCGGTATTTTGAGCCGGCACGATCTGTGCGCCACGGGAACAACGGGAAAGCTTGTCGCGGAAGCAACTGGACTTCATATTCAAAGATTCCTGAGCGGCTCCCAAGGCGGCGATCAGCAGATTTCCGCACGTATTTCCTGCAACGAAATAGATATTCTGATATTCTTCAGAGACCCGATTAACATTAACCACCGCGAGCCTAACGAATCACATTTGCTCAGACTTTGCGATGTTCATAATATACCTGTCGCAACCAACATTGCCACAGCGGAAGCACTCATACACGCTCTTGAACGGGGCGATCTGGATTGGCGTGAAATTGCCAGAGATTAGTGACCGTCAAATCGGTAACCGTTTTGATCTCTTGGCTTTTCGACACGTTATGTATTAACGCTTTACAGTTTTTTTCATTTTAAATCTCCTAATGATTTTTGTGTTTTTGTGCCCCCGTTGCCTTACGGTTACGGGGCAGATTTTTGCAGTGAACCCTTTTAAAAGGAACAAAAAAGAAAGGAATAACCAATGGATATTGTTACAAAAGCCCCAAGAGGCACAGAAGATAAGCTGCCGTCTCAAATGAACAAGTGGCACACCGTTGAAAAAATTGCGGCACAGGTTGCCGAAGCATACGGCTGCAAGGAAATAAGAACGCCTACCTTCGAGCATACGGAGCTGTTTCAAAGGGGTGTCGGCGGCACTACCGACGTTGTGCAAAAGGAAATGTACACCTTTAACGACAAAAAAGGAAGAAGCATAACCTTAAAGCCGGAAGGAACCGCTGGTGCGGTAAGAGCCGCTCTTGAAAACGGTCTTTTAAACGAGGCACTGCCCTTAAAGCTTTATTACTTCACAAGGTGCTTCCGCTACGAAGCCCCTCAAAGCGGCAGACTCCGCGAATTTAATCAGTTCGGCGTTGAGATCTTAGGCGCAAACTCACCTGTCAGCGATGCGGAGATCATCTGCATGGTTGACGATATATTCAAGTTTTTGAATTTAAAAAACGTTGCTCTCGAAATAAACAGCATAGGCTGTCCCGAATGCAGAGCCAAATATCAGCAGGCCTTAAGGGAATATTACAAGCAGTATGAAGCGCAGCTTTGCGATACCTGCAAGGAAAGACTGGAAAAAAATCCCATGCGCCTTCTGGACTGCAAAAGCGAGATATGCCACGGCTTCGCAAAGGACGCCCCCGTTATTCTTGATTACCTTTGCGACAGCTGCAGCGATCATTTTGAAAGAGTAAAAAAAGCTCTTGATGAAATGAACGTGAAGTACACTGTAAATCCGCGTATAGTAAGAGGTCTCGATTACTACACCAATACCGTTTTTGAATTTATCAGCGACAGCTGCGGTGCACAGGGTACGGTCTGCGGTGGCGGACGTTATAACGGGCTTGTGGAGGAAATAGGCGGAAAGCCCGTCGCCGCACTGGGCTTTGCAATGGGCTTGGAGCGTATTTTAATGGTAATGGACGCGCAGAACGCCGACTATGAGCCGGCAAAGCGGTGCGATCTGTTTATTGCGGGTACCGACGAAAACGCTTCCTCTTACGCCTTATCCCTTGTTAGACAGCTTCGGGAATACGGCTTCTGGGCAGAATGCGATATAGTCGGAAGAGGCTTAAAGGCGCAGATGAAGTACGCGGATAAGATCGGAGCCGCTTTCAGTATGGTAATAGGCGAAAACGAAATACAAGCGGGTAAAGCGGAATTGAAGAACATGAAAACAGGCGAGAAAATGACCGTAAATATCGGTGATAAATTCGCCGAGAATGTTAACTCCGTTTTAATGGCCGTTGAATAATAGAAAGGTGATCATAAAAATGAATATCCCACAGACAAACGGAGCTTGTCCGCACTGCAACAAAAAGATTTCCGACTACGCCGCGGACAAATACAAGTACGGAAGTCCTATAAGAATTTGCAAAAAATGTAACGGAGCGTATCTTGACGCAAGCTACCACGAGGTTGCGGTAGACGGCTTTCCTCCCGATGAGCTTTCAATGAAAAGAGGAGTAAAATCGGCTTTAATAGGCGGCGCGATATTCCTTGGCTGCGCGCTCATATTTGTTTTGGAGCTTTTTTTCAGTACCAAAATACATATATACCCGCCCATACTGGCAATTTTAGGCATTATTGTGGTGATAAGCTCAATTGTCGATGTTATAAAGGTAAAATCGGGCGCAAAGGCAAAGGAGCTGGAGGTTTTGCGCTTTCAGTCCATTGAAAGGCTTCGCAATCCCGATTACGCAAGACAGCTTGCAGAGCTTGGGTATCATGTTCCCGAGGAATTTTTGTCGGCTGCGAACGAAGTGCAGCACTGAATATCCGTTAGTCGGAAGTCGTATCCTTCAGGACGTTAAAAAATCCCGATAAATTTTGCTGACATAATCGGCAAAATTTATCGGGTTTTTTATTATGAAACATTTTGACTTTCGTAATACAAAGTGCGCGTTCAACACGTCAAAGCCCGCATACCGTAATGCACTAACGTGTCCGACATTCCGTTTTTTTGCGAAGCAAAAAATGCCGACAGCGTCGGCAAGGTTTGTCGGACGTATTTCGAGCTGCGCGCGTTCTGCACGTCAAAGCCCACATACCGTAATGCACTAACGTGTCCGACATTCCGTTTTTTTGCGAAGCAAAAAATGCCGACAGCGTCGGCAAGGAGTGTCGGACGTATTTCGAGCCGCGCGCGTTCCGCGCGGCAAGAAATACTGGCCTGCCCGGCCGGGGTCGAACCGGCAGTCTTTGGAGTCGGAGTCCAACGCATTATCCATTGTGCTACGGGCAGAGTAAAAATAAGTTATTAAATCAACGTTTATATTTTACCACAAAAAGAACCCAATTGCAAGCACAAATTTTACTTAAGTTTTCACAAAATTTTTCAGTCAGCAAAATGCCTTTTTAAAACTGCGTTTTATGTGGTGTTCTTTTTGACCTTGAAGAAGGTGCAGTTTGCGCTCCCGCGCGGGGCTTAAGGTGACACCAAAGGGGGGAGAAGGTGCAGTAAACTCCGCCTAAAATGCACCTTCATCTGCTGATACAAATGTTAAGACAAGTAACATCATATATTTAGTGCGGAAAATTCGGCGAAATTTACTGCCCCACTCTCCCCCCTTAGGTTTCACCTTAAGAATCCTTTCCTTACCCCCCTCTATGCGTAGTGCTGATTTTTTTGTTGTTTGCTTCAAAAAATATGTGCGTGAAATATCACTTAAGTAAGTTTGTTAATTGACAAATGTCGGTAGTTTGCATTTATGTGGTGATTTGTTTGTTTGTTTTTCCTTCAAGTTGCTTGCTTCTTTTGTTCATGTCTCTTTTTCTATTTTTTCATTAAATTTTGGGAAAACTTAAACAAATTTTAAAATCAACTTTACGTAATGCACTAACGTGTCCGACACTCCGCTTTTTTGCGAAGCAAAAAATGCCGACAGCGTCGGCAAGGAGTGTCGGACGTATTTCGAGCCGCGCGCGTTCCGCGCGGCAAGAAATACTAAGCACAATGTTGTCTTTATTCTCCGCTATCATGGCAATAAAGTTATTGAACTTCGCTCATAAATATGATAAAATAAAATCAATAAACTGATTTTGAAAAGGAGAACAACATGCCAAATCCTATCCTGCCCCTCTGGGAGTACATTCCCGACGGTGAGCCGCGCGTATTCGGAGACCGCGTATATCTTTACGGCTCTCATGACCGCGTAAGCTGCGAAAACTTCTGCGATTTCAAGCTGAAGGTGTGGTCGGCTCCCGTAAACGATCTTAATAACTGGCAGTGCCACGGCGACAGCTTCCACACCCTGCCCGACCGCGACCACCAATCCGACACACCGTGGACGGAAAAGGAGCTGTACGCCCCCGACGTTGTGTGCAATAACGGAAAATACTATCTTTATGCCTATATCCTCGGCTCAAAGGGCTGCGTCGGAGTAAGCGATAAGCCCGAGGGACCCTTTAAGCTCCTCGACAGATACCGCTATGACGAAGCGGACGCGGGGGACGACGGCATTTTTAACGACGCGGGAGTGCTTGTGGACGACGACGGACGTGTCTATATTTATTACGGCTTTGAAAAATCACACTTTAACGAAATAAACGCCGAAAATATGTGCGAGATAATCAAAGGCTCCTATATCGAAGATATGATACCCTGCGGAAAAGGGCCTGCCGATTTCTTTGAGGCAAGCTCGCCGAGAAAAATAAACGGAAGATACTATCTTATATACTCTCCGAGAATGGGCAGCAGACTGGATTACGCCATTGCGGATAAGCCGCAGGGACCGTTTAAGCATATGGGGACAATAGTCGATAACAGCATAGATTACCCCGGAGGAAACGATCACGGCTCCGTATGCTGCATAAACGGACAGTGGTATGTTTTTTATCATCGCATGACCAACGGCAGCATAATGTCACGCCGCGCCTGTGCGGAAAAAATCGAAATTCTTCCCGACGGCACTATTCCTCAGGTTGAAATGACCTCGCTCGGCTTTGAGGATTCATTGAACCCGTACAAGATAACTCCCGCAGAGATTGCCTGCGTGCTTAAGGGCGGCTGTCTTGTAACGGAAAAGGACAGCTTCACACGCGTGGTTACCAATGTTAAAACAGGCAGTGTAATAGGCTTTAAGTACTTTGATTTCGGCGAGGACTATTCAAGCAAAACCATGGAGTTTTCCGTTTTGGTAACTTGCTCCGGCTGTCCCTCCGAAATACATATTATGATCGACGGCGAGGACGGCAAGGAAATCGGAGTGTGTAAAACTTCTACTCATGACGGAGAATATAAAGCGGTGGTTGAAAACGTATGCGGCAGGCACAGCGTATTTTTGAAGGTAAATCACCCGTATAAAGATTGGTTTTCAAATGTGTTTGACGACAGAAATCTTTTTGATCTGATCTCGATCTTGTTTAAAAAATAAATTTTTTAAAAGCTTATCAAGCTTTAAGCTGAAAGGAAAAACACAAATGAAGAAAACAAGAATTTTGGCGGCGGCTTTAACTGTTTTTATGCTTTTTTCGTTCACCTCATGCACTCCCGCGGAAGAACCGATGCGTGATATGACTACCGCGGAAATAGTAAGGGATATGGGACTCGGTATAAACCTTGGCAACACATTGGAGTCATGCGGAAGCTGGATAAACAGCATGAACGGCGTGACGGGCTATGAGACCGCATGGGGAAGCCCCGTTATTACCGAGGATATGATAAAGGGCTACGCAAGCTGCGGCTTCGGAGTGCTCAGAATACCCGTAGCGTGGTCTAATCTTATGGGAGAGGACTACACAATAAATCCCGACTACTTGGCAAGAGTAAAAGAGATCACCGACTGGACGATAAACAGCGGAATGTACGCTATTGTCAATATACACTATGACGGCGGCTGGTGGACGCAATTCCCCTCCGATAAGGAAGAGTGCATGAGAAAATACACCCGCATCTGGGAACAGATTACGGAGGCTTTTCAGGATTATTCCGATAAGCTGATGTTTGAATCTCTTAACGAGGAGGGCGGCTGGGACTCTCTTTGGAACAGATACAGCGGCAGCACCGACGGCAAGGCGGATTCCTTCGGCCTGCTCAATGAAATAAATCAGAAATTTGTTGACATTGTGCGCGGCTCGGGCGGAAACAATCCGCTTCGTCACCTGCTTATCGCGGGTTACAATACCGACGTTGACCTGACCTGCGACGAGCTGTTTGTTATGCCCAAGGACGAAGCAAACCGCTGCGCGGTATCGGTTCATTATTATACACCATCAACCTTCTGTATTCTGGAAGCCGACGCAAGCTGGGGCAAGGCTCAGACAGAGTGGGGCAGCGATGAAGATGTTGAGCTGCTTACCCACTATATGGATATGCTTAAAGAAAACTTTGTTGATAAAGGCGTTCCTGTTATTATAGGCGAGTACGGCGTTTCCACAAAAAATAAGGAGGCCGGGGTGATAAGACTTTTCCTGTCATCGGTGGCTAAGGAAGCGTATAAAAGAGAAATGTGCCCCGTTTTATGGGATATTACCGATGTGTTTTATGACAGAGGGCAGTGTAAATTTAAGGACGATTTGCTGCTGGAGCAGTTAATGTCCGCAAAAAATTAAAATAAAATAAGCGGCAAAGCCGCAAATGTTTTTTTCGCTTCCTTTTTGCACTGCAAAAAGGAAGTGGGGGTGAAGCGGAGCTTCGGCTCCGCGAGGGGGCAAAGCCCCCTAAAGTGAGTAATTATTGCACCACAGAAGCAGGCGAAGCCGCCGCTTCGGGCGTTGACCTCCTGTCAACGCTTTGGACGGACGGCAGTTTGCATCCATGCAAAGCCGCCGCTTCGGGCGTTTACATCTTACCGATAACAAATATACCCGTCAAAACCTCATTTTACCTTGGTTTTGACGGGTTACATTTTGATTGAGCTTTTTACAGCCTAAATTTTATTTATCGTACGACATATAGACCGCGGCTTCGGGCTTTTCAACCCCGTTCAGATACAATCCGTCTTCCTTAGCCATCAATATGATCGCCATAGGCAGATAGTTGCAGCATCTGTCATATCTTTGCCATTTAAGATAAGATTTAACATGAGAGGGTATCTTCATGGGCTTCATAACAGTTATAAAGGCATCGTGAAATTTTTCGGATATTTTGGAACAATATTTTTCCGTTAAATCATAGTGTCTGTCCCTTTCCTTTGATGAAATAACGGGTACTTCGCAGACCAGCTTTCCGCCGGAATCCTTTGACAAAAATCCTGTTTCGATAAACTTATCGATACTGTCGATACAGCACTTATCCGAGGCGGAAAAGGCGTCTTTGTTGTCGGCATAGATCGAGTAAAGCATTTTAAGCGCGCTTTCCTTGCCCTTTGCGCCGCTCCCGTTTTTGTAAAGCTCATGGGCGTTGCACAGCACAGTATCATAGTCTGTCAATGACAGATACTTTGTGTCAAGGAAATCTAAAACGCCGCCGCTCCATTCTCCGTTAATACCGTAAGGTAAAAAGCGGGACTTTGATTGATCGTAGCCGTCGGGATAACGATTGCCGATAGCGTACCATTTTCCGCCGTTGGGACGTTGACGGTATTCGGAAAAGGGTTCAAGACCGCCGCAGACCTCGTCTCTTATTTTATCCACCGATCTCTGAACAGTTCTTATTACAAAATGGCTCTCCAATTTTTGCTGCGCAGATTTTCTCTGAGCCTTATAATAATCCTGCTCCTTCAGTTCCCTTAAGCCCCTGTCCACTATCTCCCATATCTCTCTGTAATTTTCGTCGGCAATTTTAAGCTGATCGTCCAAGGTTTCCAGATTATCCTTTTCGGTATAAATGATGAAATCCGTATAGACCTTATCACCTGTGCGCCCCATAAGCTCTCCCTGTATCAGCCTTTCAACAATTGGTTCTACATAAGCGGTGGAGATACCGATAGCACCCGCCAGCTCGGGGATAGTTACGGGCTTTTCGTAAGCCAATATAAGCAGGTTCATTTTTATTTTGTCGTCGCCCACAAGAGAGAAAGGCTCGTCATTGAGGCCCGACTGCCCCGTCATGCCTACCCATAGAGTCTCGGGCTGATAGCTCTGCTTTGTGTAATTTTCCATGTCAAATTCCTTTCCGATATGCTCCCTGCCTGTATAAAGCCTTGATTTTACGGTGTTTACGGGTATATCCAAAGCCTTGGCAATATCCTTTACGCTTTCACCGTTCATGTAATGCCTTATAATTACCTCGCGGTAATTTTTTGTCAGCATTGCCACGCAGCGGCGGATTTTTTCCGCGTCCTCGGTTTTTTCGATATTCTCAAAAATACTATCCTCCGCCGCCTGCTCGCGGACAACGTCTATGCAAACGGTGGGCCTGCGGTATTTTCTGCGCAGATTGTCGTAAAACCTGCGGCTAAGCACGCTTGAAAGCCAGCTTTTGGGATTTTCAACGGTTTTCCCTTTGCTTATATAAGACAAAGCGGCTAAAAGCGTGTCCTGCACCAAGTCCTCGGCATCGTTGATATTGCCCGTTTTGTACAAGGCGATATGCAGCAGATAATCGGCATATTCCGTTAAAATTTCATTGTTCATCTGAACACCTCGTTTGAAAGCTTTCATACCAATCCCATTTTAACCTGACGTAATACCCACAGGTTAAAATGGGATTGCACCCGGGACACTAATCCCTTTTTTAAAAAGGGATAGTATTACTTATAAGTCGCTTGTAAATCGAAAAGGTTTGACGGGTCGATTAAAAAAATTTAATTTTGCCGCCGTGAGTGCGATCGCTCCCAACCGCCCCCTGCAATGTATGATGACCAAAATCCCCCATTCAACTCCTGCCGCCCTATCCGTTAAAATCGCTCCTACACAAAAACTGCCTCACCGCAGGGGCGGAGCCGCAAATTCCCTGACGGGAATTTGCCCGTCGGCTGACGCCGACGGTGCCGAAGCTTCTCCGAAGCTTTGGCGGCTCCGCCGCTTCTCCATTCCGTAAACGCTCCAACAAATAAAAAAGCTGCTTCCAAAGAAACAGCTTTAAATGTTTGTTTAAGCTTAATCGCTTACATAAGGGATCAAAGCAACCTGTCTTGCTCTCTTGATAGCAACGGTAAGCTCTCTCTGGTGGTAAGCGCAGCAGCCTGTTACACGGCGGGGCAGAATCTTTGAACGCTCTGTCATGCACTTCTTAAGCTTAGCCACGTCCTTGTAATCAATAAATTCCGCTCTGTCAACACAGAACTGGCAAACCTTTTTTCTTGCACGCTTAACGGGACGTGCGCCTTTTTCGTTGTTAACTTCATGCTTTTCAGCCATTGTTATTTCCTCCTTTTAAATTTAGAACGGGTAGTCGTCATCAGAACCTGTTTCCACGAAATCGTTGGTGCTTCCCGATGAAATAGCGGGAGCAGCGTTTGCTGTCGTGTTGGCAGGAGGCGGGGGGTTATATCCGCCGTAGCTGTTGGAGTTTGAATTGGTAGCTTTTTCACCTGTGAAATGTGCGGTATTGACAACCAGCTCAACAACATTCTGTGTAGAACCGTTTTTGTCAATATACTGACGGGTTTGCAGCTCGCCCTCTACAAGGATCATTCTGCCCTTTGCAAAGTAACGTGAAATAAACTCCGCAGTGCTTCTCCAAGCGACAATGTTAAAGAAATCCGCTTTTCTTTCCTCGCCCTTGATCTGATAAGAACGATCAACAGCCAAGCGGAATGACAGAACACTTGCGCCGTTTGGGATAGTTTTCAACTCTAAATCGTTGCAAATGCGACCCATTAAAATTGCCTTGTTATACATCTCGCAAGCCTCCTGTTTTTTTACTTAGCGATAACTACCATGGAACGGAGAACGCCGTCTGTAATGCTTACAATACGTTCAAACTCTGCGGGAAAATCGGTCTTGCTGCTGAATGTGTATACTACATAGTATCCGTCATTCTCATAGTTGATAGGGTAAGCAAGCTTTCTTTTGCCCCAGTCGTCAGTGTTTACAAGCTCACCGTTTGCCTTGATAAGGTCGGTGAACTTGGCAACAAGGTTCTGAACCTGTTCCTCACCGTTTTTAAGGGAGAAAACAACCATTGCCTCGTACTTTTCGCCGAGCTTTGCCATAGATAAATACCTCCTTTTAGACTTGTGGCCCACACTTTATAGGGTGTGTGAGCAAGGATCTTTGATCGTGAGTGAACACAATCAAGCTTTAATATTATATCAAAGTTGGAAAGGGTTGTCAAGTGTTTAATTTCAAATTTGTGTCAATTTATGTAAAAAAATAAGATATTATACCAATGGGGCTGTAAAAATATTGTGTTTGATGCCACACGGGCTTTTATGTTGTGCTAATGCTTAGAATTGCGCTTTATATAATGCTTTTTTTGCCTGAAGCAGGCGGCACCGCTCCCGCGGGGGGCTTAAGGTGACACCAAAAGGGGGGAGATGGTTCTGTAAAAAAGCACTCAATTGTATGTGCAGAAACAACGTTTTTCTGTTACATTAGGCTTTTTTCAAGAAAAAGTTTTTTCTTTGTGCTTTTTCACAGACCCACTCTCCCCCCTTTAGGTTTCACCTTAAGAATCCCTTCCTTATCCCCCCTCTGATATTAGTGCTGATTTATTTGTTGGTTTCTCTTTGTAAAGTAGTCGGTTTTTGTTTAATTTGAAAGGGACTGTATTTTTTTTACAGCCCCTTTTTATATTATGCTTCTATTATTTAATATCACTCAGACTCATACAAATAGAAATCGTCCCAAGCACCCCAAGCATTAGCCGCGGCTTCCACCTTTACGCCGATCTTGACCTCCGCGTTCTCGGGTACTTCAACTCCCGCCACAACGGGATTATCCCAATTCTGCCACGACGTTACCCCGCTCTGCGCCGTGAACCGCTCCCCGTTCACTTCAATATACAGCTCAAACACAGGATTGCTGCCCGCGCTTCCTCCCTGCAAATATCCGCCCAGATCGTACTTACCCGCGGCAAGATTTTCGATTTTTTGCTCCGCGGTAAAGGAAACGGGTGAATCGTCCCAGAATTTAAGGCTGTATTCGCCGCTCCTCTTGTTGTTGTCCGCTTCCTTTCCAACGCCCTTGCCTTGAATATCCCACATGGACATATCGGCGTCCTCGAAGCCGCTGTTTTTAATGTAGTTTATTTTCTTGATCTCCAAGGTGCAGACAAGCTCGTAGCTTGTGCCGTTATCGTCGGCAGTACCCTTTATCTCATAGACTCCCGCTCCCGAAGCCTCCGCGTTTGCGACCTGCTCGGCGTTCCACGTTACGGGAATATCCTTTGTTTCTCCGCTGTTCAAAAGCGCGGGTACCGTTTCGGGCATGTTTACCGACGCGCCTATTCCCGATTCAAAATAAATATTGTCTACCCTGACTATTTCAAGCTCCTTTGTTGTGCCGCCGAAAATATATTTGAATATCTTAAGGGATTCCAGAGGATTGCCCTCAAAATCAAACATCGCCTGATTGTCCCATGATGAGCCGCCGTAATAAACGCCCGCGTCGTTGGGATCGTAGGCTTTTGCATAGCTTGAAGCCCAGCCGCTGCCCTTGCTTTCCCACAGCTCTCTGTTTTGATTAAGCACAGTTTCGGCATTGGCACTGTCGGGATCGTATACCTGAACTGGGATCCACGCGGGTTCCCAGTAAAATACTCCAACCGCCGCATCGCCCACATTCTGCACGGCGTCTATAACCGCTCTGACCTCGTTCGCCTGTCCCTGAACCGAAATTTCGTAGCCAAGAACCACTCCCGAGCTGCCGCTGGATACGGAATTACCGCT
The DNA here is from genome assembly GCA_014799365.1 of Oscillospiraceae bacterium. Taxonomy (GTDB): domain Bacteria; phylum Bacillota; class Clostridia; order Oscillospirales; family Ruminococcaceae; genus Ruminiclostridium_E. The sequence goes on along the minus strand of JAAVIF010000073.1, from coordinate 20,148 downwards.
GCCGTCGCCGTCCCCGTCGGTGTAAAGATAGGAGGTTTCCGCCACCATTACCTTTTTTCCGTAGGTGTCCGCTATTGTTTTAAGCTTTTCGGTGAGATTTTCCTCTGTTCCGTGCCAGAAAGGATAGTAAGAGGAGGCGAAAACATCGTAATCCACGCCATATTCGTCAAGCTCCTTGGCGTAGTCAAGGAAATCCGAGTTTTGGGGGTTGGTGTAATGCACCGCCACCAGTACCTCTTTATTGTTTGCCTTTGCCGCTTCCTTTACCGCCGCGGTACCCGCGCCCATAAGGGCGTATATTCTTTCCCTGACGGTTTCCCCCGCAAAGCCGCTGTTTGTCTCATTGCCCACCTGAACCATAGTTACGTTGACGCCCTCTTTGTACAGACGTTCCATGCTTGTTTTCAGATATTCGGACAAGGCAGCCGTCTTGTCGTCAAAGGTAAGGTGCGCCCACTCCTTCGGTGCTTTTTGTTTGGAGGGGTCTGCCCAGAAGTCGGAGCAGTGGAAATCAGCCATAACCTGCAAGCCCGCTTCCGTTGCCGGCTTTCCGATAGCTATGGCGGTCTCTAAGTCGTTGTGTCCGCCGCCGTAGCTGTTTCCGTCCTTATCAAAGGGATCGTTCCAGATACGCAGTCTTACCGCGTTTACACCGCACTCGGCCAGCAGCCTGAAAAATCCCGCATCGTCAAGCTCCTTGCCGTTAAAATCCTTGAACTTTACTCCGCTTTCTGTCTCCGACAGGTAAGACGAAATGTCAACGCCGCGGATAAAATCGTCTTTTATACCCTCAACGGGTTTTACGTAAATTGACGAAGCCTCGGGATCGCTGCCCTCAAAGGTATAGGCCTCCGTCCCGCTGTTGCAGCCTGTCAGAAGCAGGCTTGCCGATAAAATCAAGAAAGATACTATTTTTTGAAAAGCTTTTTTCATTGAATCATAGCTCCTTTTGGCAAACGAATTTTTCAAATAAACTTATTTTATTATACATTAGATTTTTTTCTCGGTCAATTATGCGAATGATACATTTTTTTATTTACAGTTTTATTAAAATTGTATACCGCAGCAGAAATTAACCGACAATAAACCCTTGAATTTTTTTCCTTTATATAGTATAATCAATAGGTTAGGTGGAATTATTATGCTTTATGACGAAGAAATGATGCTGAAAGCCCTTGAGCTGGCTAAAAAGGCTTACGATATGGGCGAATGTCCCGTAGGGGCGATAGTTGTAAATAAAGACGGCGAAGTGATCGGACAAGGCTATAACCGCCGCGAAACCGACAATTCTCCCACCGCTCACGCGGAAATTATAGCGATAGAGGAGGCTGCAAGGGCTTTAAAAAGCTGGCGGCTGTCCGAATGTACCCTATATGTGACCTTAGAGCCATGTCCCATGTGCGCGGGAGCGATAATAAATTCAAGGCTCAAACGCGTGGTGTACGGTGCTTTTGACGAAAAAGGCGGCGCATGCTCCTCGGTGATAAACCTGTTCGAGCTGCCCTTTAATCATACTCCTCTTGTAAGGAGTCGGGTGCTTCAAAAGGAATGCGGAGAGATATTGACGGATTTTTTTGAAAAGCTCAGGAAATAAATGCAAAAGAAAGGGAAAAGCTTATGTGTACGGCAGCTACTTATAAAACAAATGATTTTTATTTCGGTCGCACCTTGGATTACGAATTTTCCTACGGTGACGAGATAACGGTCACACCTCGGAATTTTCCCTTTATCTTCAGGGAAAAAGGAACGGTCAATTCGCACTACGCAATGATAGGTATGGCGCATGTTGCCGATAATACCCCTTTGTATTACGAGGCCGTAAACGAAAAGGGACTCGGAATGGCGGGGCTTAATTTTGTGGGCAACGCCGTTTATTTTGACTGTGCGCAGGGCAAGGACAATGTTGCTCAGTTTGAATTTATCCCGTGGATCTTAAGCCAATGCGCCAATGTAAAGGAAGCAAGAAAATTAACCGAAAACATCAACCTTTTAAATACCCCTTTCAGCCCAAAGCTTCCCGTGGCGCAGCTTCACTGGATAATCGCGGACAGAGAGGAAGCGATCACCGTGGAATCTGTTGAAGAGGGTATCAGAATTTATGACAACCCTGTGGGAGTGCTTACCAATAACCCGCCCTTTGACAAGCAGATGTTTAATCTTAACAATTACATGGGTCTTACCGCCAAGTCTCCCGAAAACACCTTTGCAAAAGGGCTGGAGCTTAACAGATACAGCCGCGGCATGGGCGCGCTGGGACTTCCGGGCGACCTTTCCTCACAGTCGCGTTTTGTGAGAGCAGCATTTGTAAAAATGAATTCCACATCGGGAAGCGAGGAAAAGGAGAGCGTAAGCCAGTTTTTCCATATTTTAAACTCGGTGGATCAGCAGAGAGGCTGCTGTGTTCTTGAGGGCGATAAGTGCGAGATCACCATTTACACCTGCTGCTGCAACGCCGACAAGGGTATTTATTATTATACCTCGTATGATAATCATCAGATCACGGCGGTGGATATGAATAAAGAGAATCTGGACGGGACGGAGCTTGTGAGGTACAAGCCTATTGCGGAGGAGCAGATCAGAATACAGAATTAAGGCACTGAATTATAATAACAAAGGGGAGGATTACAAAAATGAATATTGAATTTAAAGAGATAACCAACGATAATGTTATAGAAATTTGTCAATTAAGCGTTTTTGAAAATCAATCGCATTTTGTCGCACCCAATTCCATAAGCTTGGCCGAGGCTTACGCTTCAAGGAACGAAAATATATTTGCGGCACCCTTCGGAATATACGACAGTGATACTCTTATAGGCTTTATCATGATAGGGTATGATGCCTTAGACGACCCGGAAGAACCCGAGATCGCCAAAGGAAACTATCTGTTGTGGCGGCTTATGCTTGATAAAAGGTTTCAGGGCAAGGGCTACGCCAAGCCCGTATTGGATAAGACCTTACAGTACATAAAAACCTTTCCCGCAGGAAAAGCAGAGTACGTGTGGCTGTCCTATGAAAAAGAAAACACGCATGCCAAAGAGATATATTCCCGTTTCGGATTTGAAGAAAACGGCGAATTTTGCGGAAATGAAACGGTAGCCGTATACAAACTGATATAATTGTTATTTCACCACAAAAGGAAAGGCGGTGATGTAAAAAATTGAACAGATATAAAAAGCTTGCGTCAAACACCGTCGTTCTGGCTTTGGGGCAATTCGGCTCAAAGCTGCTGGTAGTGCTTTTGATGCGCTTTTATCAGAATATGCTCGGCGAAGAGGGCTACGGCGAGATTGGCACAATAATCGACACCGCCACCCTTTTAATGGCTTTCGCCACCCTTTCCATAGGCGAATCCATAATACGCTTCGGTCTTGACAAGGCGTACAATAATTCACAGGTTTTTTCCATAGGCGTAAAGATAACCTTAATGGGTACCTGCGCCTGTTTTCTGATAGTACCCGCCATAGACTTGCTTGCGGGCTGGCTTCCCGAAAACAGCGTTATAGCACTGCTTAACGAATATTCATGGATAACGGCGGTTTATGTATTTACCGGAGGCTTAAAAAGTGCCTGCGCGCTGTTTGTCCGTTCAAACGGAAATGTTCGGCTGTACGCGGTGGACGGCATTTTCACCACGATAATGAACGTTTTGTTCAACCTGCTTTTCCTTTTGGTGTTCAAGTGGGGGAATATGGGTTATCTGCTGTCGGTTATCTGCGCTGATGTATGCTCGATACTGTTTCTTACATATTTGGGCAGATTAAAAAAATACTTTGTTTTAATAGGCACCGATCGGAAAATACGCAAGGCAATGCTCAAATTTGCCATTCCGATGATACCCACCACGGTCATGTGGTGGATAATAAACGCTTCGGACACGTTTTTTGTCTCAGAGATGTTAGGCTTTGCCCAAAGCGGTCAATACAAGGCGGCTTACAGGCTGCCAAATATGATAGCTCTGCTTTCGGGAATATTTTCACAAGCCTGGAATATGTCAGCTATCAGCGAAAAAAATTCCCGCACTATCGCAAAGTTTTATTCCGACGTTTTCAGTGCCTTTCAATCCTTTGTTTTCGTAGTGGGCTCGGGTATGCTGCTTTTGATACGCCCGATCATTCACGTGATCTGCGCGGAGCAGTTTCATACCGCGTATCTTTATACGCCGTTTTTGGTGCTTGCGGTGGTATACAGCTGCTTTGCGACCTTTATGGGCAGCATATACGTTGCTTCCAAGCAGTCCAAGCGTTCAATGATAACAACCGCGGTGGGAGCGGTGATAAACATTCTTTTCAACGCCTCTTTCATACCTTATCTGGGCAATCACGGCGCGGCGATAGCCACCTTTGCAAGCTTTTTCATAGTCTTTCTGATAAGAGCCTTTGATACAAGGCAGATCGTATATATGAACTTAAGGCTGCACAAGCTTTTCACCAACACGGTCTGCCTGCTCGGCATGGGTATGATAATTATTTTTGTGAAAAATGATATTGTGTTTTATGTAAGCTTGGCTGTTATATTCATGTTTATGGTTTTGGTAAATTTCAGAGCTTGTATAAAAATGGTCAAGCAGATTTTGGGAAAGAAAAGGTAGAAAACCGTTATGGAAGTGAGATTTTACAATGAAATATCGGACGCCCTGATTAAATATGCCGTTATCGCTTCACGGTACAAAGACAAATGGGTATTCTGCAAGCATAAGGAAAGAAGCACCTATGAAATCCCGGGAGGACACAGGGAAGAGGGCGAAACGGTGACCGCCGCCGCAATAAGGGAGCTTACGGAGGAAACGGGAGCGAAGGAGTTCAATATTTTTCCCGTATGCGTTTACTCGGTGCAAAAAGAAAACGAACCCGAAAGCTTCGGAATGTTATACTACGCGGAAATAACGGAGCTTGAAGACGAGCTGCACTTTGAGATAGAAAGCGTGCATTTGTTTGAGAAATTGCCCTCAGAGTGGACATACCCTTTGATACAGCCGAAGCTTATCGAAAAGACAATTGAGAAAAGGGGGCTTCGGGTGTGACTAAGGACACATACGACCTGCTTGAAAAGTATATGCTTTCCTGCATGGGAGACAGTGCGCATGACAAAGAACACGTTTACCGAGTGCTGTATAACGCACTGGAAATTGCGGGGAGCGAAAAAAACGTTGATTTGGACATACTGATCTGCGCCTGTCTGCTGCACGACATAGGACGCAAGGAGCAGTTTGAAAATCCGAAATTATGTCACGCGCAGGTCGGCGGGGATAAAGCCTACGCTTTTCTTACCGCCCACGGCTTTTCGGAGGAATTTTCGGATAGGGTAAGGGACTGTATAAAAACTCACCGCTTTCGCAGAGAAGCACCGCCCCAAAGCACAGAGGCCAAAATTCTGTTTGACGCAGATAAAATAGACGTTGCGGGAGCAATAGGTATAGCACGTACGCTTGTTTACAGAGGAACGGTAGGAGAGCCTTTATACAGCTTAAACCCCGACGGCACGGTGTCCGACGGAGAAAATGACAGTCAGCCGTCTTTTTTTAGGGAATACAAGTACAAGCTTGAAAAGATATATTCGGGATTTATGACGGAAAGAGGAAGAGAAATAGCCGAAAAACGCAGACAGAACGCGGTGAATTTTTACAGCAGTTTGCTTGATGAGGTTAAGAGTTCGTATGAAAACGGGATAGAGAATTTAAGGTCGTGTATAGAAAGCAGTTAGAAATGTTTTTATTTTCGTGACAAAAGTAAAGCATAACCAAATGTTGAGAGCGACGAGCGGCGGCGGAGCCGCGGGCGACAGCCCGCTGAAATGCGAAGCATTTCAAAATTTTCGCCTACGGCGAAAATTTGGCTCCGCCCCCCGCTGTGAGGCAGTTATAAAAAAAGGAGCAATTCTAACGGATAGGGCGGTACAAGCCAATTGGGAGCGCAAGCATAATCATACATTGCACTAACAAATGGGAGCAGCCAACATCACCAATGAAAACACATAATCAATAACGCAGCACCTATGACACGAACATAAATAAAGCACTTCTGTAAATTCCCAACATTGAACAATTCAACCAAGTTATATAAGTGATATTTCACGCAATAATTTTATGGAGCAAAAAAACGAACCGTAAGCACTACGCAATAGAGGGGGGTAAGGAAGGGATTCTTAAGGTGAAACCTAAGGGGGGAGAGTGTCGGAACAAGCTCCGCAAACACTTAGACTTTCTTTATTTTAAAATTGCAACTATTATTCATCACTTTTTCGGAGCTTGTTTCGACTTCGCCCCCCTTTGGTGTCACCTTAAGCCCCGCGCGGGAGCGCAAACTGCACTCGCTTCCGAGAAACGAAAACACCACATAAAGCGCAGCATTAAAAAACGGCAGCCGCTCCGAAAAGCAACCGCCGCCAAAAACGCAGTTTTAAAAAGGCATTCCGCCGTTTGAGGAAAAACAAAAATCACAACTTCTCTATCTGCTTCTCACAATGCATCACCATATTAAGCAGCACCGACGCGCTTTTCCCATACTCGGCCTCCAATTCCGAACGCTTGATAACAGGTCCGACCGCTTCCGGCGCGGCTACCGACAGCTCCGCCTTCGCGGTAGCGATAGCCTCCGCCGCGGAAATAAGCTGTCCCACCCCCTCCTCGGGAGTTTTGAACATATTCACATCGTTGGCGGGATTGCCCTTATAAATAAGCCTGAATGCACGGTAAACGGCGCAGGAAAAAATATCATAAATTTTATCGGTAAGCTGAGGGTTTTTCGTCTTTCCCAGCAAAGAATAAATAACGTCAACGCTGTTGTTGACCAGCTTTTTGGCAAATACTGCCGCCAGCTCGTCCGCCGAAAGGTTTTTTGCCTTGTCGGGAGACTCCGCTTCTTCAATAGTGGAATGAGTTATAAGCGCGCCGTTGGCAACGGGAGAACGCCCCAATAAATAGTCGGTGGAAACATTGTAATATTCAGCCGCCTTCAGCAGAAATTCAAGACCGCATTCTCTTTTGCCCTTTTCGTAATGCGATAAAAGAGCCTGCGCCACGCCAAGCTCCTCGGCCGCCTGCTTCTGGCTTATACCTTTTTCTTTTCTCAATAAAGTTAAAATTCGTGGGAAATCGTTTGACATAATTCAATCAACCTTTATTATAATTATTTGTAAAATATTGTCGTTTATAATCCGCAGAGTATATTATAGGATATATATTTCTCTTTGTAAATTGGCAAACAATACAAAAAAATAATTTTTTATTGGTGAGAACTACAACGTATTTTATAAAAATCTTTTTAATTGGAAAGGAGAACTGCCGCAAATGCAGAATTACACGGTATTTTTGATTCGTCACGGCATAACCGAGGGAAATTTAGAGGGAAAATACATCGGCTTTACCGACCTGCCCCTGTGCGACGAGGGATATTCCGCTATCAGCCGTATGAAGCAGGACGATATTTACCCTGATGTGCAAAAGGTATATTCAAGCCCACTGAAACGTTGTCTTGAAACGGCGGAAATAATTTATCCGAATCGATATGTCAAAGAGGTGGAAAATCTTTGCGAATGCGATTTTGGGGAATTTGAGGGAAAAACTCCCGATGAGCTTCAGGACGTTCCCGAATACACGGAATGGCTCAAAGGCGGCTACGATGCCTGTGCACCGGGAGGTGAAAGCTTCGGAGAATTTACTCTAAGGTGTATAGACGGCTTGGAGGAGGTCTTCAAGGATATGATGAAGGAGCATATTTCAAAGGCGGCGGTCATAACCCACGCGGGAGTGATAATGAATCTGCTTGCGGGATACGGGCTTCCAAAGGGCAGACCCGCCGACTTTGCGCTGAATCAGGGAGAGGGGTACGCCATTAACCTTTCCACCTTTTTGTGGCAAAAAGGGCCTGTGTTTGAAATTATAGGAAAAATATTCTGATAAATAAACAAACCTTTGTTTGTATTAAGGAAAAAAGAAAGGAAAATAAATGCAATGGACATCAATCAGCAGCTTGCGGAGGAATTTAAAATAAAGCGGGAGCAGGTGGACAACACCGTTAAACTGATAGACGACGGAAACACTATCCCCTTTATCGCAAGGTACAGAAAAGAAGTAACGGGCGCGCTGGACGACCAACTGCTCAGAGAGCTTGACGAAAGGCTTTCTTATCTGCGCAATCTGGAGCAGCGCAAATCCGAGGTAAGGGAAAGCATTGAAAGCAGCGGAAATCTGACCGAGGAAATAGAACAGTCGCTGATAAAAGCCCTTACCTTAGCGGAGGTGGAAGATATTTACCGCCCCTTTAAGCCCAAGAGAAAAACAAGGGCGAGCGTTGCAAAGGAAAAAGGCTTGCAGCCCCTTGCCGACTTTATTTTGGAGCAGACTCTTGCCAGCCCTCAAAAGGAAGCGGAAAATTACATTGACGAAGAAAAGGGAGTAAACTCCGCCGAGGAAGCCTTACAGGGAGCGTCCGACATAATCGCGGAAACGATCTCCGACGACCCCAATTTAAGAAAAACCCTGTCCGAGTTTTATGCGGACAGGGGCTTGATAGTATCAAAAGCAGCCGATCCCGAAAAGGATTCGGTGTACGCCAATTATTACGATTACAGCGAAGCGGCGGCAAAGATACCCTCTCACAGAGTGCTTGCGATGGACAGAGGCGAACGTGAGGAAATATTAAAAATTTCCGTTGAAGTGCAGGAAGAGGACGTTTTGAAGATAATAAACCGCGCGTACGTCAAAGCAAAAAACGAGTGCGGCAATTTAGTCAGGGCGGCGGCCGAGGACGCTTATACAAGGCTTATCCACCCCTCTCTCGAAAGAAGAGTAAGAAACGACCTTACCGAAAAAAGCTGCAAATCCGCCATTAAGGTATTTCAGGATAACCTCTATCAGCTCCTTATGCAGCCTCCCGTAAAAAACACGGTCACTCTCGGCTTTGACCCCGCCTACCGCACAGGCTGCAAAACCGCGGTGGTGGACGAAACGGGAAAGGTGCTGGACACAACGGTGGTTTACCCCACTCCGCCCCAAAACAAGGTCGAGGAGGCTAAAGCAAAGCTTAAACAGCTTATAAAGAAGCACAATGTAACCACTATCGCAATAGGAAACGGCACCGCAAGCCATGAAAGCGAGTGCTTTATAGCCGATCTTATAAAGGAGCTGGACACTCCCGTAAGCTACATGGTGGTATCAGAGGCGGGAGCCAGCGTTTATTCCGCAAGCAAGCTCGCGGCGGAGGAGTTTCCTCAGTTCGACGTTTCCTTAAGAAGTGCGGTTTCCATTGCAAGACGCTTGCAGGACCCATTGGCTGAGCTGGTAAAGATCGATCCGAAAGCAATAGGCGTGGGACAGTATCAGCACGATATGCCCAAAAATCAGCTTTCCGAGGCCTTGGGCGGAGTGCTTGAAAACTGCGTAAACAGCGTTGGCGTAGACGTTAACACCGCTTCCTGCTCCTTGCTGGGATATGTGGCGGGCATCAACGGCACGGTGGCTAAAAATATAGTCGCCTACCGCGAGGAAAACGGCGCGTTTAAGGAGAGGAAAGAGCTTTTAAAGGTTGCGAAGCTCGGCAAAAAGGCCTTTGAGCAGTGCGCGGGCTTTTTGAGAGTGCATGACGGAAAAAATCCTCTGGACAATACTGCCGTTCACCCCGAAAGCTATGAATACGCAAGCAGGCTTATCGACCTTTGCGGCTTTAAGCTTGCAGACCTCAAAAACGCGGATAAGGGAAAGATCTCCGAAACGGTAAGGACAAGGGGATTAAAAGCACTTTCGGAGGAGCTTGGAGTAGGCGAAATGACCCTCGGAGATATTGTAAGCGAATTGGAAAAACCCGGACGCGACCCCAGAGACGAGCTGCCCCCTCCCCTGCTCAGAAGCGACGTTATGGATATAAACAGCTTAAAGGAAGGAATGGAGCTAAAAGGGACCGTCAGAAACGTAATAGATTTCGGCGTGTTTGTGGATATAGGAGTGCATCAGGACGGACTTGTTCACATTTCGCAGCTTTCCGACAGCTATGTAAAGCACCCGCTTGACGTTGTAAAGGTAGGAGATATTGTCAATGTAAAGGTGCTTGGAGTGGACGTCAAGAAAAACAGGATTTCTCTTACAATGAAAGGGCTGAATTGATAAAATGATACGATTGAAAACCGATTGGACAGCGGAAAATCTGAAAAAATACATACTGTTTACTTCTTTTTTCGGCAACAAGTTCGCAAAGCTTGCCTTGATAATCTTTGCCGTCTGCATTCCGGCGGTATTAGTCACATGTATCGTCATGTTCTGCATGATCGGTATGCCGATTTTTCTGATACTGGCCGGTGTAATTACCGTTTTTACCGTGGGAACGGTACTGTTTTTCGTTTTTACCGTAAAAGGAAATATTAAAAACGCCTTGGCAAGCAGCACCGAAAGCGATCCCGACAACGTTGTCATTACCGAGAGCGCAATACTGCTTTGCAAAGGAAACGAGCCCTTCGGAGAGCTTGACTGGGAAAAGATAACTGACATAAGCTTCAACGACAGAGACAAGGCGGCATACCTTTCTGCGGAGGGCGGCTCGGTGCTGATTTTGGAGTACAAAAACATAACCTTAGGCAGTGAAGAGAAATTAAGGGAGATGCTATCAATAAAAAATGTTAAATTATCAAAGAAAGCTTGAAGAGCAGATAAAAGAAACGGACGGCGGAAAAAGGCTGCTGCTGCACGCCTGCTGCGCGCCATGCAGCAGCTATGTCATAGAGTATCTGTCGGAATTTTTTGATATTACCCTGCTGTATTTCAACCCGAATATTTCTCCCGAAAGCGAGTACGAAAAAAGGATCGGCGAGGTGGAAAGACTGCTTCGTGAAATGCCATTAAAATCGGAGGTAAGGCTTTTGAAAGGGAGATACTGCCCCGATGAATTTTTTAAAATGGCAAAGGGCTTGGAGGAACTTCCCGAGGGCGGGGAAAGATGCTTTAAGTGCTACCGTCAAAGGCTTGAAGAAGTGGCGAAAACAGCTAAAGAGGGCGGCTTTGATTATTTTACCACAACTCTTTCCATAAGTCCTCATAAAAACGCGGAAAAGCTTAACCAAATCGGGGAAGAGCTTGAAAAGGATTACGGGGTCAAATATCTGTACGGCGATTTCAAAAAGAGAAACGGATATAAGCGTTCTATCGAGCTGTCGCGTATTTACGGACTGTACAGGCAGAATTACTGCGGGTGTGTTTACAGCAGGAGAGAAGCGGAAAAAAGGCTGTATCACAACACCACGTCATGAAATAAAATTGAAAAACACTATTCTTATACTAATATCGGTTTAAAAAGTGGACAAAATGGCTTTTTAAACCGATATTAGTGCTTAGGGTGTAACTCTGTTTTGACGGTAGACTTTGTTATATTTTGTCTACCGTCAAAACAGAGATTAGTATTAATCTAATGCTCTAAATTTTAGAATCTTTTTAGCTTAAGAATAGTGTTAATATCAAATAGTTCCTTTTTTCAGCTTAAACACCGTATCCGCCTGCTTTGCCAGCTCCGCCGAATGTGTAACGGCGATCACGCACTTACTCATACGACAGGCGCAGTCCTTAAGAATACGGGTTATTTCAGCGGCGGTATCAAAGTCAAGACTTCCCGTAGGCTCGTCCGCGAGAATAACCTCCGCGTCGGACGCCAACGCGCGTGCGATCGCCACCCTTTGCTGCTGTCCGCCCGAAAGCTTTAGCACGCTTCTTTTGCACTCTTCCTCCTTTAACCCGACCTGCTCCAATACGGGAAGCGGCGGCAAAGTTGAAGTCAAAGCCACATTCTCCTTTGGCGTAAGATAATCTATCAGGTTGCAGTTTTGAAAAATAAAGGCTACATTATTTTTTCTGTGAAAAGCAAGCCCCTTTTTTTCAATATTCTCTCCTTTATACAAAATCTCGCCCTCCGTCGGACTGTCCAAGCCGCCCAACAGTGACAGCAGCGTAGTTTTGCCGCAGCCCGACGGTCCCGCTACCGCATACATTTTTCCTCTCTCAAAAACCGCGTTTACATTTTTCAGCACATTTTGCCTGCCGTCGTAAGAATATCTTACGTTTTTCATTTCAATAATACCCATTTTATTATAATCTACCTTTCCTATTGATCGGCGTTGCCGCTTTTGCGGCAACGTGACGGGCTTGAAAAAAACCGTTTTTTCAAATTCTTTCAAGCCGATCTCACTCAGCTCATTTTTGAAAGTATTTCCTTAGGCTTCATCATAAGCACCGGCAAAGCCGCCGCAATAACGGAAACGACCACCACCGAGAGACCCGCTGCAAAAAGGATCACAACCGCGGCGGGCTTAATGCTTACCTCTATTTCCGTCAGCTTTCCGTTTCCATCGAATTTTGGCGCAAAATCATCGGAACCTACTATCACGCCGCCGTCTACATTTGTCCCCAACGAATCGGAGCTGCCTGCGTTGTCTGCGCTTTCCGACATCGTGTAATCGATAAGCCTGTTCCCCGCCGCTTCGGCAACGGCACCGCTTGCAAACACCGCCAACAAAAACGCGGCGGCGGCAATAACAACGGCTTCCGTAAGATACTGTCCCACAATATTACATTTGGAAAAGCCGAAAGAAAGCAATATACCGCTTTCATGTACACGCTCCTTGACCCGTCCCGACAGTATAAGATACAAAATTATTGCCCCAACCGCCAACACCGAAACTATCAGCACCGAAATAAGATCGTTCATATTTGAAAGCGGTTTTGAAACGGAATCCACACTGCTGCTGTCGCATTTTATTATAAAGTCCGTGGGATCAATATCGGGCAGATTTTTGACCTTCTCCGTGATACTTTCCAATTCGGCGGGATCGGAAACGTAAAAGCATATCTTTTCGTAGCCCTCGTCAAGCGTATCGGGGCGTACATGTGCCGCCACGTTCATGGTGGTGTATATCGCGTTGTCCATAGACCAGTTTGACAAAGCGGCGGAGCTTTTGGCGGTGGCGTGAAACAGACCCACTATCTCCACCTCTTTTTTTGTCTTCTCAAAATCTATGTCCGACATGGACGCCTTAAACTCGGACATATGCAGGATCAGTTTATCGCCCACCTTAAGCCCGTTCAGCTTCGCCAATTCCTTGCTGATGATAACGGCACTTTCGTCGTTCTTTGAGTTGATGTGCCTGCCCTCAGCAAGCTCCAGCAGACCGCCCGTAAAATAACTGTCAAATTCGGTATTTGTGCTTGCGTAGGTTGAAACGGTGGAATTAAAATCCCCGTAGCTGCTTAACAGCGCGCTGAACCCGTCGTCATCGGATTGAAGCAGCTCAAGCGTCTTTCCCTTTGAATCGGAAGCAACAATATAGACTACCGCCGAGGCGTTATAGCCCCTTATCCCCTCAACCTTTTCCAAAACAATATCGGCAAGCGTCTCGGTAAGCTGCTCGCCCGTATACCACGACCTGTAACCGAAGCCTCCCACCGCCTTAGACTCCCACTTGCTCGGATCGCTTGTGTTCTGCTCCATTGTGAACACTCCGCCAAGTGCCTGCCTTACGTTAAGCTGTGCCGTCTGCGTAGCGTCCTTGACGGCGATTCCCGATAATATCAAGGTCGCCGTTGCCGAAAGCGTTAAAAAAAGCAGTATCGATCTGCCTGTCTTGCGCGTTATGTATCTGAACGCGCGGTAAAAAAATGACATGATAAAAACCGTCCTTTCTTATAATTCGATATAAGAGCCATTCCTATGCGAATAGGTTCAAAATCAATTATAAGAAAGGACGGTTTATTTTGGATTTTGATTTTATTTAATTTTGATTTAACAATACCGTAAAAATAACGCAGTTATCCCCGTTTGAAATATCAAAGGAAAGCCCGTGAAGTCTTAGGATAGTTTCCACCAGATAAAGCCCCAGCCCGCTTCCGCCCGTGTCCTTGCTGCGCGATTTCTCCACGCGGTAAAAGGGGGTAAATAAATCGTGAATTTCTTCCTCGGGCAGCGTAACGCCCGTATTCACAACCGTCAGCTTTTCCCCGATAAGCTCCGCCTTGACATTACTTCCCATTGGCGAATGGAATACGGCGTTGCTTAAAATATTGTGCAGTGCCTTACGGAACAGCGCGGTATTTCCCTCTATATAAACCGTCGGACGATCCGTATCAAAGACTATTTCAATATCCTTTTCAAAGGCCAAGGGAGTAAGTGCTTCTATCACCTCGCGCAGACATTCGTTTACGTCAATTTTTTCGTTTTTCTCGCCCAATCCGTTTATTTCCAATTTTGAAACCGAAAGGATCTCCTTTACAAGCCGTTCCGTTTTTTCGATCTCAACCAGGGTTTCGGGCAAAACGCTTTTCACATCCTTATATCTCCCGATTTCAAGTATCATGCTTTCGATCTGTCCCTTTAAAACGGTTATGGGAGTTTTAAGCTCATGGGACGCCGCTGCGAAAAAGTCTCTGCGCTGTTTTTCGGCGGCGTTGACCTTTTTTATTTCCTCCCGCAGCCTTTTGTTGGTATCCTCCAGCTCCTCCATCGCCTCCCCAAGCTTAATGGACAGAGTATTCAAGCTGTCGGCAAGCACTCCCAGCTCATCTCCGCGGTCAACGTCACAATGCCAGGTCATATCAAGCTTTGCCATTCTTTTGGACACTCTGCTTATCTTAAGCACAGGCGTCACTATGGCTCTGCTGCACAGCCACGCGCTTACCGCGGAAACAAGCAGTATCGCCCCAAGCACAAAGGGTATCATTCCGATAAAAACACCGTTCAGCTCGTCTGCGGAAGAGCCTGTTGAAATTACAGTTAAAAAAACCGCTTCCTCGCAGTCGGGAAATGCCAAAACAACAGATGTTGAAACGGCTTTGTCCTCGCCGCGGATATTGTCAAAGTCACCGAAGCTGAACGAATCCGCACCGACAGCCAGCATTGCCGCCATGCCGAAATTTTTGGCGCAAAAATCGCTGATTATCTCGCTTGCCGTCTTAAAATCGGTATTATTAAGCTCCGAGGTCAATTTTTCAATCTCCCCGTTTATTCTGCCGTTTGAAACAGCGGTAAATCCGTGAGGAACGACTATCATAACAATGCCGTAAATAAGCATGCTGCACAATATCAAAGCCGACATAACCCACAAAAAAACCTTTGCGGAAAGGCTGTTTTTAATTCTTCGCAAGCCTGTACCCCACCCCTCTTATAGTCTCTATACATGAAACGCCGAGCTTGCGCCTCAGATTCATAATGTGTATATTGACGGTCTTTTCGTCACCGAAAAAATCGCAGCCCCATACCCGGTTCAACAGGTTGTCCCTTGTAAATACGCGGTTTTTGTTTTCCATAAACAGCTTTAAAAGCTCGTATTCCGTTCTTGTCAGAAAGATCTCCTCTTTGCCCCTGTATACCTGTCTGTTTTCCGCCTCAAGCCTGATCTCTCCGTATGTAATGATTCCTCCGTCCCGCTCACCGCCTTTTGTTGTCCTTCTCAACACCGCTTCTATCCTCATCAGCACCAATTTAAGAGAAAAAGGCTTTGTAATATAATCGTCCGCCTGCAATTCAAACGCCTTTATCTGCGCTTCCTCATCGTCAAGCGCGGTAAGTACTATTATCGGCGTATCCGAAGCTTCTCTCACCGCCCTGCAAACTCCGTAGCCGTCCAGCTTAGGCATCATTATATCCAGCAATATAAGGTCAAAACGGCTGCGCCTGTATTCCGCAAGACCTTCCACTCCGTTGCTTACTCCGCGGACCTCATATCCCGCGTCTTTAAGCAGCTCGCATAAAACGGAACGGATAGATGGCTCGTCTTCAAAAATAAGTATTTTTTCGGGCATGTTATCACCTCGGCGTAATTTTTTACTATTATACAAAAAATTTATTTGTTTTTGGTTTAATTAAAATGAAAAATCGGAGAAAAAACAATAAAGATATAATGCAAGCCTATGTTTTGACAATATACAAAGTCTACATTCAAAATATAGGTTTGTATTAAACAGATAGCGGTATAAAATTGTTGTAGCAATCTTTTTACTATATCTTTTAATATACATTACAAATATAGCTATTTTATACTTGCTTTTATTAAAATAAATTGTTATAATTATATTAGACCTGTTCGGTAACCTCCGAAGCACCGTCTTGCTTGTCTTTTTTGCGAAAGGCTTTGTGTGCCTCACTTGCGGTACACACAGTACAGCGGCGTTCGGCACACTTTGCCTTTCGCCAAAAATCCTGCGCAATCCAGCACTTCTCCGGTTATCGAACAGGTCTATTACTTTAAAATAACGAAAGGCAGAACCATGAAAACAATAAAACTCATACCTCTTATCTGTGCGTTCTTTCTTCTTTGCTCTTGTGCGAACAATTCGATCGAATCTCCCGAATCAACAACCACCGCTTCCGAATCGGAAGAAAAAAATGTTAATGAAGAAACCGTAATGAGGATAACGGGCAGTCCGCTGACCGAGGATATGCTTGCGGATTTTGAATATGAAATCAATGAGGAAAAATTAGACAAAAACGAAAAAGAACTTAAAGGCAGCTTAAGCGACGAAGAATGGGAGCTGTATCTTCACGCCTGCGGACTTATTCGGATCACGAGCACCGAAAATATCGTATGGCGGGAAGTGTTTAACGAAAGAGAACGTGCGGCAATTGAATATCCGGACAATTCACTCGCAGGTTACAGTACAAGATATATAGAATCCGGTTTTACATACGACAGCTTTTACAAAGCAATTACCGATGTTTTTACCGACTCGGCGGCAGATAGGTATTTAGCCGCTTATCCATGGTTTACGGATTACAACGGAGAACTCTTTTTTCAATCGTTAAGCAAAGGCGGAGATATGTCCTTGGTTCATCAGGAATTTGAAGTGATAAATCGAAGCGATGATGAGTTGGTGATCCGCTGTACCGAGTATCATGTGATTTCACGCGAAAAACAAGGCGGCGAGTACAATCCCGATAAAAAAGACGAATATTTAATGGAACAATACTGCTGTATATTTGTTGACACCGAAAACGGTTGGAGAATCGATCAATTTTACGATTATTTTTAATCGGTCAACAGTATGATTCTATCACCGTCGCTTTTGGAAGCTTAACAATTTGAACATTGCAGCAAAACTGCACCGCAATCGACAAATGCCGATTGCGGTGCAGTTAATTATTTTGCTCTTAAACCTTTTCTCCCCCTCGTCTTGGGAACAGGCGGCTTTTTCGGCGTTTCGATCTCCTCTTTTTCAAAAGCCTTTACCGCTGTATTGGTCTTAACAAGCGCGTTATCCAAAACTGTCTCGATATTCTTAACGGGAATAAACCTGACGTTTTGCTTAACAACCTCGTCGACCTCTTCCAGATCGGGTTCATTCTCATAAGGAATAATAACGGTCTTTATCTTAGCCTTATACGCCGCCATTGATTTTTCGCGCAGTCCCCCTATTGGAAGCACCTTTCCGTGCAAGGTTATTTCGCCCGTCATAGCCACTTCCCTTTTCACGGGTATACCCGACAGCGCGGACACAAGAGCCGTGGTCATGGTAATGCCGGCCGACGGTCCGTCCTTTGGCACAGCCCCCTCGGGAGCGTGAATATGCAAGTCTTTGTTTTTATAAAATTCGGGATCGATGTTGTACTTATCCGCAAGGCTGCGCACAAGGCTTACCGCGATCTTGCCCGATTCGGTCATGACCTCGCCGAGAGAACCCGTAAGCTCAAGCTTGCCCGTGCCGTTCATAACAAGCACTTCAAGAGGCATGGTAACTCCGCCTACCGCAGTCCACGCAAGACCAGTTACCGAGCCCACCTCGTCCTGCTCCGGCAACGCTTCGGGCAGATACTTTTTTACGCCCAAAAACTCGCCTATATTCTTATCGTTAACTGTTACCTTTTCTTCGCCTTCAACAAGCTTCTTTGCCGCTTTTCTGCAAAGAGACGCTATTCTCTGTTCAAGACGGCGAACACCCGCCTCCTTGGTATAGCTGTCTATCAAAGCATACAAGCCGCTGTCGGCGATCTTTACCTGTGAAGCCTTTTCGCCGTGCTTTTTAAGCTGCTTGGGCAAAAGATGCTTTTTGGCAATATTGAACTTTTCCTCTCTTGTATAGGAGGGGAGCTCTATTACCTCCATACGGTCAAGCAGCGGCGCGGGAATGGTGTCAAGAGTGTTTGCGGTAGTAATAAACATTACCTCGCTCAGATCCAGCGGTATTTCAAGATAATGATCCGCAAAGGAAACGTTCTGCTCGGGGTCAAGCACCTCCAGCAAAGCGGAAGCGGGGTCGCCCTTATAATCGGAGCGAAGCTTATCTATTTCGTCAAGAACGATAACGGGATTCATGGTTTTCGCCTGCTGCATGGCCTTGACTATTCTTCCGGGCATTGCGCCTATGTAGGTTTTTCTGTGACCTCTTATCTCCGCTTCGTCGCCTACACCGCCAAGGGAAATTCTTGCGTAGGAACGGTTAATGGCTTTCGCTATGGACTTGCCCACCGAGGTTTTACCTACGCCGGGAGGGCCGACAAGACAAATGATCTGTCCCTTTATATCCGGATTCAGGGCGCGTACCGCAATGGTTTCCAGAATACGCTCCTTAACCTTTTTAAGTCCGTAGTGATCCTTGTTAAGCTGCTTTTCGGCCTTTTCAATATCTATCTTCTTATCCGATTTTTTATTCCAGGGCAGGTCTAAAACCGTGTCCAGATAATTTCTGATAACGCTGTAGTCCTGCGAGGACGGAGACATTTTAAGCAGCTTTTCCGCTTCCTTTATCAGCTTTTCTTCCGTCTCCTTGTCGAGCTTAAGCGCGTAAATTTTATCCTGATAGCCATACGCCTCGTCAACGGAATCCTCATCGCCCAATTGGCGCGCAATGGCTCTCATCTGCTCGCGGAGATAATAATCCCGCTGACTTTTCTCCATGCTTTCGCTGACGTCCTCGTTGATCTCCATTTCCAGCATAAGTATTTCGATCTCAACGTCAAGATATTTCAGCAGCATTTCCGCACGCTTTTTTTCCGAGGTGGTCTCAAGCAGCTTTTGCCTGTCCTCGGTTTTCAGATATGTATTGAAAACAATAATATCTATAAGCTTTGTAATATCCTGCTCCGCCATTGCGCTTTGATACAGCTCCTTCGGCATTTTGGGAGCAAAGCTGCAATAGGTGGAATAGGCTTCCTTTAAAGAGCGCATATAAGCGGTAGCCTGTTCGGGCGAAATAAAGGTATTTTTGCGGTCGTTAAGTACCGTGGGGGTAGCTACATAATAATCCCCTTCTTTGTGGAAATCGTCCGCCTTTGCGCGGTAAATACCCTCAACAAGCACCCTTGTGGTGCCGTCGGGTGTTTTAAGGGTCTGTCTTACTTCGGCAACTACGCCTACTTTATAAACATCGCTGTTTACGGGATCGGTCACAAGACTGTCCTTTTGCGCGACAAGAAATATTCTGCGGTCTCCCTCCGCCGCTTCTTTTATGGCGTTGACCGAATAATCCCTGCCTACGTCAAAGTGCAGGATCATTTTCGGAAAAATCACCAGGCCTCTCATGGCAAGCGCGGGCATTGTTCCTTTGTTCTTCATATATAATCATTCCTTTCGATACGGGGAAGCGTGTGCTTTTCTTTTAAGCAATTTTCATTGCTTTATTATTATACTCTAATTTTATAATAATTGCAAGTGGTTAATGGTGGAAAGTAAGTGAAATATACACAGATAAGCTTTTTTCCTGATTTTTCACTTTTTTCGGCCGACAAACATTATAATTAAAATATAAAAAGGTACTGTAAAAAACTCAATAAAGATATACCCGCCAAGGACCAAATGAAAATAAGGTTTTGACGGGTATTATTTTTAGATTTTCTTAAAACTGCACTTTATGCGGTGTTTTCCTTTTTCTCGGAAGCGAAGTGCAGCTTGCGCTCCCGCGCGGGGCTTAAGGGTGACTAAGAGACCTTTTGCAAGCAAAAAGTCTCGGAAGGGGGGAGAAGGTGCAATAAGCTTCACCTTATGTGGATTCATTAAAAACATAGTGCAGGCTTTATAATAAAGTGCGTTTACATGCAAGGACACGAAAAAATCGGTGAAACTCATTGCCCCACTCTCCCCCCTTAGGGACGGCAGGATGCCGTCGGGAGCAAGCCCAAACCGCCGCAAGGATGCGGCGGCATCAGAGCTTGCTCGCTTTCACTCTTAAGAATCCTTTCCTTACCCCCCTCT
>JAAVIF010000072.1 GCA_014799365.1 Oscillospiraceae bacterium | reverse complement strand
GGTGAAACCTAAGGGGGGAGAGTGTCGGAACAAGCTCCGCAAACACTTGGCCTTTATTTATTTCAAAATTGAAGTTGTTATTTATCACTTTTTCGGAGCTTGTTTCGACTTCGCCCCCCCTTTCCGAGACTTTTTGCTTGCAAAAAGTCTCTTAGTCACCCTTAAGCCCCGCGCGGGAGCGCAAACTGCACTCGCTTCCGAGAAAAAAGAATATTACATAAAGCGTAGTTCAAAAAAGCACGAACGCCCCTCGCCGCAGCTAAGAACAGCAAATCTTAAAACGCAATTTTAAAAAGGCATTTCGCCGACTGAGAAAACTTAAATTTCCCAAAACTTGACACAACCCTTTTATTGTGGTAAAATAAAAAATGAATGTTTTTAATACTATTTTCAATCTAAAATTATTTATCGAAGCTTTTAGAGGTATTTTAGATTGAAATCAGTATAAAACTAAACTTTAGGCAAACCAGCTCTAAAACGGTCTGCACCCGCATTAGTAAAGCAAAAATCAAGGAATGATAAAATGGAAAACACGCTAAGCAAAAAAGCCGTACTTATGGCGAAAATATTTTGTCTTCCTGCGGCTGTGGGCTTTACGGCTCTGTTTTTGCTTAATTTTTTGATAATAACGGCCGCCCTTGTGTTAGTATCGGCAGGTCTGCTATGCGCGCCGATCGGCGGGCTTTACACAATGGGGCTGTTAAAGGTAGTTTCCGATCTGTCGCCCGCGGCTTTGACGGCGGCGGGGCTGTTTTGTCTGTTTTTCGGCTGCTTCCTCTGCTTTTTTATTATCAGATTTTCGCCCTTTTGCTTTCGCCTTTTTCATAAGTATATGGCGGCGATACGCGGGTATAAATGGCGCAGGATATATTCAAAGCGGAAAAAAAGCAAGCTTATCTGGTTTTCCCTGGCGTTGTCGGCTTTTGCACTTGCTGCGGCGGTTGAAATACAGTATTTATCCTTGGAGGCGGGCTTTGAAAGCACCGTTGTTCATGAGCGGCTTGTTTTTAACAACGCCAAATATCTAAAGGTAAGCACCTCAAATTTGAACTATGAGCTGCGTTTTCATAAGGGAGACGGAATATTGGTGGAATATGTAAACGACACTCCCATGATAATAGAGCAAAGCGACGTAAACTATCTTAAATTGGTTCAGGACGATTCTTTCACCCTTTCCCTTTTCGCAAGGGAGCAGTTTAACTATAAAATGACGGTATGGCTGCCCGAAAATGATTACCGAGAGTTTTACTTGGACAGCGGAAGCGGCAATATCACCCTTACGGAAACTCTTTCGGATTATACCGAGCTGCGCACCAGAAGCGGAAATATCACCGTAACGCAAGCGACGGAAGAGATTTCCGCCTATACTATCGACGGAGTTATTTCCTGCTCTTATTCCGCGTTTGTAAACACGGGAAGCTTTGAAAGCAGAAACGGAAATATTTTTATAAGGCTTCCCGATTATTCGGGAATAAATCTTGTGTTCAGAACCGAAAGCGGTTATCTTGACAGCAAGCTAATGGGCTTTGAGGACAGATTTTACGGCAGCATAGACATCGAAAAGCCCGCGCCTTTGTCACGGTATTTGTATGTTACTACCGCGGGAGGCGGTGTAAGTATCGAAGGATAATTGTTGATTTTTCAGAAAAAATTTCCTGTTTTTTCCAACAATTTCTTAAAATAAATCGTTTATAAAATAGATATTATTTTCAGACGGAAGGAAGCGAAAACCTGCATGATGTCAATAATCATTCCCGCCTACAATGAGGAGGAAAACATAGAAAATACCGCCTCGGTAATAAGCGGGATAATGGAAGAAAATAAAATACCGTGTGAGATACTTTTTGTGGACGACGGTTCCAAGGACAGAACGTGGGAGCTTATAGAAAAGCTTGCGGGTTCAAATCCCGCCGTGCGCGGCTTAAAATTCTCGCGCAATTTCGGCAAGGAGGGAGCGATCTTCGCGGGCTTAAAGCACTGCCGCGGAGACTGCGCGGCAGTAATAGACTGCGACCTCCAGCATCCGCCGCAGCTTATGGTGCAGATGTACAACCTTTGGCAGCAGGGCTATCAGGTAGTGGAAGCGGTAAAGGCTTCAAGGGGAAAGGAAAGCTTTTTGTATAAGTTCTTCGCCCAAAGCTTCTACGGCTTGATGGAGGGTTCATCAAATATTAAAATAAAGGGCGGAAGCGACTACAAGCTTATGGACAGGCAGGTAATAAACGCCCTTAACGAGCTTCCCGAAAGAATAACGTTTTACCGTGCCTTATCAAGCTGGGTGGGCTTTAAAACAACTCAGCTTGAATTTAATGTAGCACCGCGAAACGCGGGTACTACCAAGTGGAATTTTAAAAAGCTGTTTAAATTTGCTCTTGCCAATCTGACAAGCTTTACCAGTGCGCCGCTTCATTTTGTAACGGTTATGGGAATAATTTCCTTTATCGCCGCGGTGGCTTTGGGCGTGATTCAAATTGTTAAAGCGTGTCAGGGCGTACCGCAGAACGGCATACTGCCCGTGCTTCTTTTAGTGGGAGCGGTATTGATGCTGGGGCTTGGAATTATCGGGTATTATATGAGCAAAATATACGAGGAGATAAAAGGAAGACCGAGATATTTGGTTTGCTTGGATACGCTGAATCGAGATAATGATACTAATTCCTTTTAAAACCGTGAGATTAGTGTTTTAGGTGCAATACCTTTTTAAACTGTGGGTATTACGTCAGTTTAAAAAAGGTATTGGTATGACAACAATTTGTTCAGCAACGAAAGGAGAAGCTTAATGAGCTCAGAATCCGCCACAGCCGCAAAAAAGCCCGTCAGCTCCGTGATAAAAGAGTACGCGGGCTATGCAGTAAACGGCACGAAATATTTCTTTAAGAATGAGAACCAGATGTGGCTTTCATTTCTTTTCCCCGCTTTGATACTTTTGGTCAGCTATTTTATTTTCGGCGTATGGCCTTGCGGGGAAGAAAGCGTTTTATCCCTTGACCTTAACGGACAGTACGTTTATTACTACGATCATATGTACGATGTGCTGTACGGCGGCGAGAGCATTTTCTATTCCTGGAGCAGAAACCTGTCGGGAGAATGGATGGGCATTATCGGCTACTATCTGGGCAGCCCGTTTAACTATATAGTTTGGCTGTTTCCCAGAAACGCCATACTGGAAGGCCTGCTCACCATGATGTGCGTTAAGGTGGGTGCTATCGGACTCGCTATGTCGGTATACCTTTCAAGAGCAAAGAGCTTTAAAAAGCTTACCGTTATCATTTTCAGCATTGCGTACGCGCTGTGCGCTTACACCCTTGTGCAGACCATGAATCCCATGTGGCTGGACGGCGTTATGGCTCTTCCGATCATTTGTCTCGGAATAGAAAAATTCATAGATACCGGGCGTTTCAGACTGCTCGTGGTATCGTGGGTATATGCCTTTGTGACTTGTTTTTATATTGGCTTTATGCTGGCTATTTTCTCGGTGATCTACTATATGCTTTATATGGTGATCACAAAAAGCAGCTCGGCAAGAGAGCATTTTTTCATGAAATCGGTACAGATACTGGGGCTTGGAGTTACGGCGGTAATGATCTCCGCTTTTATGATAATACCCGTTTACGAGTCGCTTTCCTACGGTAAATTTGAGTTTTCCGTTCCCGATTACAGCTTAAGGGAAAACTTCCCGCTTATCGAGCTGCTGGATAAGCTTTTGCCCAACAGCTACGACACTGTAAGAATGACGGGACTTCCGTTCTTATACTGCGGAGTTATAACCGTCCTGCTGCTTCCCGCCTACTTTTTCTGCAGCAAGATACGCAGAAGCGAACGGATAGGCTACGCGGCGGTAATGATGCTGCTGATACTTTGTATGTATATAAGACCCGTGGACATGATGTGGCACGGCGGACAGCTTCCCAACTGGCTTCCCTACCGTTATTCCTTTATACTGTCGTTTTTAATGGTTGTTTGCGCGGCGACGGTTTTCGAAAGAATAAAGGAAGTGGATAACAAGGTAATAGGGCTGACCTGCTTCGGCTGGCTGGCGATAATGGTATATCAGGAAAGTGCCGACAACTTTGTTGCCGACTTAAACAACGGGCGCGACACTCTCGATAATTTTTCCACCATTATCCCCGCAATGATAATATTGTTTACCATAACCGCCCTGATTGTTCAGCTTAAGAAAAGCTTTAATCTTGAACTGAGGAGAAACCGCACAAGACTGTTTTCCTTTATCCTTATAGCGGTGGTTGCCAGCGAGGCCTTGTACAATACGGTAGGTCAAATATCCACTCAGGACACCGATATAACCTACTCCAATCATGACACCTATGTGGATTATATCCCAAGATTAAGAGAAACGGTAAACGAGATCAAGGAAAACGACGACGGCTTTTACCGTATAGAAAAGCTGTTTTTCCGTACCGTAAACGACCCCTCGGCGGTCAATATGTACGGCCTTTCCCACAGCTCCTCAACTCTTAATGCAAAGCCCATCGAGCTGCTTAAGCGTCTCGGCTTTACCTCCAGAAGCCACTACACCAGATACAGCGGCGCAACTCTTATTACCTCGAGCTTATTCGGCGTTAAGTATGAGATAACCACCGAAAACAACGATACGATCGACGTAAGGCGCGGCAGGGAGATTTTTGTGGATGAAAACGAATACGCCTTGCCTATCTGCTATTTAAGCAGTACGAGAATATTGGAACAGATTCTTACACAATATGACCCCTTTACCGCTCAAACCGAGATGATAAATTCGATTATTGATGAGGATTATCTTTATTATACCAGAATTTACGATATAGACCTCAACATCCAGAATGTCACTCAGGGCAAAACCACCGATGGACACCACAGCTTTAAGGTGGTGACCTCGGGCAGCACCGCAAGTCTTACTTACGATTTTACCGTTCCGAGATCGGGCAAGCTTTATATGTATCTCCCCTCCACCTATGAACGTCAGGTTGACGTTACCGTTAACGGAGAATCAAAGGGCAAGTATTTTGAGGGCGACAACAATAATATGAAGCTTTTGGGCGAGTTTTGGGAAAATGATTCCGTTACCGTTGTTTTGACCTTGGCCAAGAGCGACCTTTATTTCCGTGAAGCGGAATTTGCGGTAGTGAACGAGGACGCGGTGAGATACGCATTGAATGAGCTTAAAGAGCAAAACAAGGACACCGTCTGCACAAAGCCCACATCAACCTCCGTTAAAACGCAGGTAAACTGCGCCGCGAATCAGATGCTGCTTACCACCATACCTATTGAAAAGGGCTGGAGCGTTTATGTGGACGGAGTTAAAACCGAGTACGTTGAAGTCTTTGAGTCCCTTATCGCGGTACCTTTAACACAGGGTCAGCATACGGTGGAAATGAAATTCGTCACAGCGGGTTATCCCGCCGCGGTTGTGATCACGACGGCCGGAATCATAGTCTTTATCGGTATTATAATTTTGTGGCTTAAGCGCAATCCCGACGACCGAAAGGAAAGAAAAGAGCATTTACGGTATATTTATTCGGGAGAAGCGGAAAAGGCACTTATCGAAAGCAAAAAGGCCGACCTTGCGGAAAGAAAGAGATTCAGAGAGCAGTTCGAGAAAAATGACGATGACAACGGCGAAAGCGGCGATAACAGTGACGATAATGACGACGATTATATTGCCGACGATATTGATGAAGAATATTATGCCGAACCGTATCAATATTTTGGCAGTGACGGAGTAAGCTTTGAGCTGACCGAGGAAGACGGGGACGAAGAGCTTGAAGCAGAGGAAAAGGCTTTTGCGGAAGACGCGGAAACTGAGGTAAAACCAAATAATAAAAAGAACAAAAAGAAATAAACGATTTTAAATTTTTTGCAGGCTCACGCTTTTGTGAGCCTGCCGAAAATTTTTAATTAAAAATCTCAAATCCCGGGCTTTTTAAACAGATATTAGTATTAGGCGGCGAGGGGGCTGCGTCTTTTCGATATGGCTCACGTCACGGATTTTTTCATACATTCCGTGGTATTGCCCCTCACCGAAAATACATTGAGCATTTGACAGGAGAAAGGATATAACATAAAATGATCTTGACAATCGATATAGGAAATACCAATATAGTTTTCGGAGTTTTTGACGGCGACAAGCTTGTACTGGAATCACGAATGGACACCAACCGCCACCGCATGGCGGATCAGTACGCTATCACGATAGACCAGCTCCTTAAGCTTTACGGAATAAAGAGAGAGGATATAACGGGAGCGATTATTTCCTCCGTTGTACCGCCGGTGTCGGATCAGCTTAAAATTTCAGTAAACAGGGTATTCGGAGTAACTCCTATCATGATAGGCGCGGGGATCAAGACGGGACTTAACATTCTTATAGACGACCCCTCCACGCTGGGTGCGGACTTGGTCTGCGGCGCGGCCGCGGCAAAGGAGCTGTATTCTTTGCCGTGTATAGTTATAGACCTTGGAACTGCCACAAAGGTGTATGCGGTAGACAAAAACGGCGGATTTATCGGCGGCGTTATCGCTCCGGGAATAAAAATTTCCTTGGAGGCCCTGACGGGAAGGACCATGTCTCTGCCTATGATAAGCCTTGACGGCGGCGCGCCCGTTATCGGAACAAATACCGTAGACTGTATGCGCTCGGGCGTGCTGAACGGTCACGCGGGTATGCTGGACAGCTTTATCGAAAAGTTTCAGCAGGAGCTGGGCCCTTCGACCGTGGTTGCAACGGGGGGATTCAGCTCGGTCATCAAGGAGTACTGCAAGTGTAAGTTTGAGGTAGATCAGGAGCTTTTGCTTAAAGGGCTTAAGTTTATTTATGAAAGGAATGTTAAAAAAGGAAAATAAGGTTTGAATGATGTTTATGATGTATGACAGCCTTATTAAACGTTATTTGCTTTTTACGTAAAAGTTTGGCGATTTTTACGATTGAATAGCTTTAGCTTTCGGCATATAATATTTATGCTTGTTACATACTGAAAAATCGCTTTAAAGACGCTGTCCGCAATTTTGCTTCGCAAAACCGCTGTTTGGGCATGTTGGTTCATTACGTAAAGTTATATTAAATTTTGATTTGAGGGTAACGGCTTATGCCGTAAATATAAAACCCTGCGAGGCACCCTTTGACATGAGGGGCTTCAGCAAAGGAGAAAGATTATGTCAGAAAATGTAAAAATCAAAACAGAAGCACAGGCTAAAAAAATTGACGTCAAAAAGCTTGCGTTTATTGCTCTTATGACGGCAATAACAGCGGTGCTTCAAGTGCTGTCGGGAGTGATACAGTTCGGTCCTTTCAGCATAACCCTTGCACTGACACCGATAGTAGTCGGCGCGGCACTGTACGGCTGGAAGGCGGGGGCTTGGTTAGGCTTGGTATTCGGTGCGGTAACGCTTACCAACGCGGGATTGTTTTTGGCGATAAACGCGCCGGGAGCAATAGCGGTATGCCTTCTTAAAGGTGTTTTGGCAGGTGCGGCGGCAGGATTGATCTATAAGCTGCTTGAAAAGAAAAACGCATATGTGGCTGTGATAGCCGCAGCTATTGTTTGCCCTCTTGTAAATACGGGCGTATTCATTTTGGGCTGTCTGTTGTTTTTTATGGAAGCGATTACCGCTTGGGCAGACGGAGGAAACGCTTTTGCCTTTATTTTTGTCGGCCTTATCGGCGTAAATTTCTTTGTGGAATTTGGCGTTAACCTTGTTTTAAGCCCGGTAGTTTTTAGGATAATACAGATAGGAAAAAAGGTTAAGGTGTAAGTAAATTTTAAATATAAGCCTTTTTCGGCCGTATGATCTGCCGAACCAAAGGGAGACAAATAATGATGGATTTTCAACGCTTTCTTAACGAGGACCCCGTTCGGGCGGTACCGATAGTTATCATTACGGCTTTGATTTATTGGTTTGTCAGAAAATCACGGCATAAACGGAAATTTGGCGATAATTTTAAGGAGATTCGTAAAAAAGCGCGGCTTAACGAAATAATAAGACTGCTTTTTGTATGCTATACAGCAGAGCTTATATGCTGTACTATGTTCCCGACGGGCTTTTGGTGGAAGCTTTGGAATCCTTGGATTTTGACCCGTCCCGATATGTTTACTTTTTTCAGATTTACAAGATGGCGTTTTACGCCAATCCTGTGGGCGCATTTTGTGGAATATTCGGGAAAGCTGTTGGCCGAATTTCAATGGAAACAGATTTTTTTGGATTTTGTGCTTAACATAGTGCTTTACATACCGCTTGGACTTGCCCTGCCGTTTGTTTGGAAACGTGCTTGCTTTGTAAAAACCGTTTTTGCCGGTCTTGCCTGTACACTGCTGATCGAATTTATGCAGGCCTTCATATTCCGCGACCCCAACATAGACGATGTTATATGCAATACGTTGGGGGCGGCTTTCGGGTATTTAATTTATCTGATAATGAACAAGGTTTTTCCGAAATTTACCGATAAATGCAAGGTTAGAGCGGTGCCGTGAAATTGTTGAAATAATGTTGAAGCCTGTTGCGTTTTTGTGACAGGCTTCGATATTGATTTTTTTAAAAAAGCGTGGTATAATTATTACAGAAATAATTATAGCAAACGACAAAAATATTTGGCGTTTGCTATTTGCCGATCCGCATGGAGTGAGCGAAGCGAACGGATATGCGAGGCAATTTAAATAAGTTATTATAGTGAACGTCAAAAT
>JAAVIF010000071.1 GCA_014799365.1 Oscillospiraceae bacterium | reverse complement strand
GCGCTGCCGCAATAGCGGCAGCGTGAGGGAGCGAAGCTCCCTCAGATATTGTATTGAACGTACATATCCGCCGCCCTTGGCGGTCCTTCGGCAAAGCCGAAGGATTTGGACAGTAGATAAAATCTACTGTCCAAACGGATATTAGTATAACGCTGGGGAAAACCAAAAAATGACAATCTTTCTTAATAAAATATAACCCGTCAAACCCTTTTTTCCTCGGTTTTGACGGGTTATATTTTGATCGAGTTTTTTACGGTACCCTTCTTTAAGCGTTGATATTGATCTTTTCATCAATTTTGATACATTTTACCTGTCCCGTACGGCTTCCGTAAGCAAAGCCGTCGCCTGTCTGAAATTCAAAATCAAGACATGTTTCCTCCAGAAAGACGTCACCGCTGCCGTACATATCGCCGACGCCCGAGACGGAAGCGCATTCGCAGTAAAGAGACAAAGACGAATTAAGCACGCGGCAGTTTATGTTTCCGTTCCGAGTGCCTATGCCGTTTACAGTACGCCCTTTAAGAACGTTCTCAATGCTGCCGTCGGAAATTATGATCTTTCCCGTGCCCTCGGATATTGTTCCCACACCCGCGATATTGATACCGCTCAGCTCCTCCGTCAGCCTGAAATTCTTCATTTGCATATCCGTTTTGTTCTTAAACGAACCGATGCCCACTATGTCGGGAGCGGTAATTTTAATACTGCAGCAGCAGTTTTCTATGTCTACAATACTGTTGCCGTCGGTAATTCCGATTCCGAGACAGTATTTTCCGCTGCATACGGCCGAAATTTCCCCGCTCGTGATTACTATAACATTAGAAGATTCGTTTTTGCCGCCGCCGATACCGATCGCAGTATCGCCGTTGGCTTCCACGAAAAGCTTTCCGACCAATTCTATAAAAATATTTCCCGGATTGTTGTTTATATCCGTACCTATCGCATAGCAGTCATTCATATTGGAAATTATTTTCAGATCGCCGCCGCCCGCTATGTGAAGATCGGATGTACGGGGTACGTATATTCCTCTGCCTTCTAAAATGTTTTTGCCGTTTACCGTCAGATGAACCTCGCAATTATCCCCTATATCGATAATGGGAGGCTCCTTTGAGGTTTTTAAATACACGTTTTCAAGGGTAAGCGCGGTTTTTGTTCCGTTCTTTACCAGCACGGTGATCTCAAGGCTTACATCGGCACTGCCCTTGAGTGTAACATTTTCCTTGTCTATCATCACCGAACTGTATCCGTCCGTTGCTATGCGGCACAGGTCAACCTCTTCACCCTCTTCGGGAGTGTAGGTCATCACTATATTTCCGAAATTTTCAAGGTTAATATCCGTGATCTCCTTGCAGATATTTTCGGCGGTATTCAAAAGCATTACGGGCTTGGGCTTGGAAACATAATAACCTTGAATAAGGTCGCAGCCCAATTGTATTACGGTTTTCAGCTCGTCATAGGTCTCAACGCCCTCTGCAAGTGCCTGATAACCGTTTTCATGAATAAATTCCACAATTCCCGCAACGAGCTTGCGCACCTTCGGCTTTGAATTTATTCCGTCGATAAGCATACGGTCTATCTTTACATAATCGGGATTGTATCTGATAAGATTTGAGGTGTTTGAATAGCCTGTTCCGTAGTCGTCGATTGCAAGCTTTATATTCCTTCGGCCCATTCGGGTGCGTATGTTATCTATGCTTTGATCGTCTATCTCGGTCTGTTCCGTGAACTCGATGACCATTTTTTCCATAAGCTCGCCATACTCGCCTTCAAGAAGGTTCCAATCGTTATCGGTGAGCATATGGGCGGTGATCGAATTGACAAACAGCTTTCGGTCCTTAAGCATATCCTGATTTTTTCCGATTATTGAAAGGGCGTTTTTCATGGTAGCCTTTTCAATATCGTAAAGCCGCCTTGCCTTTTCCGCGCAGTCCAATATTTCAAGAGGATTCATGTTTATACTGCTGTCGCTTCTCATAAGCATTTCATACGCGATTATCTCTCCGTCTCTCGCGCTGACAATCGGCTGGAAATGATACATAAACAAATTATCGTTTATAAGCCGCATGAAACGGCTCATTTTTTCATATTCGCCCTTGCCGCTTTCGTATTTCTCGTCCGAATAGCTTACAATGCTTTCCGCGCCCTTAAGCTCCGCTTCAAAAAGCGCGAATTCCGCCGTACTCATTTTTTGCACCGTAGAGGCTTCGTGTGCGCATATGCCGGCAGAAAAGCCTATGTATCGGCGCGCGGTCATATCGTTGTCTTCGTTTTTCGCCAAAGAGGGTGCCTTAACGGCTTCTTGAATTTCCGAAAGGTACTTTACGGGGTCGGAGCAAAAGTCGGGTATGTAAAGCCAAAAACAGTTTGGTGAATGAGCCGACAGCAGCGTGTTGTCAGGTGTTGTTCTGATAATTTCGGTAAGAGCCTCGAACATTTGATATTCGGACAGCAAATTGACCCCCGACATTTCAAGCTTTATCAATGCCAGCAGCGAGGGAGTCTTGTTTTTGGTGATTTCTATTATCAGCCGCGAAGCGTCGCACAGGGGAAGTATCGAGCTTTTTTTCAATTCGGAGAAGGAGACCTGCCGCTTAAGGATACCCGCGGTGTATTGATCGTTGTATTCGAGTATTTGCGTCATAAGCTGCGCACCGCCTTCAAGGCGCAGGGGAAGCTTGCTTAAATAGCTGAGCATGCGGTTGTATTCGGGGGATTTGTCCATGTTTGCCAAGGCCTTGGCGTTTTCGTCCATTACCACCTCTCCTGTTTCATGGAAAATAATAAAACCTCCGATTTCGGGGCATACCTCCGCAATTTTTTTCCATGCCACTCCGAATACTTCTTTCCATTTTAAGCTGTCTGTACCAAACATAGGTTTCCCTCTCTTTTTTGATTCTTTAATAATAGTATACAATATTTTACAAAATTGGTCAAGAGGTGGAGAAATTTTCGGTAGTGTTGCACAATTCGGAGAGCGGGTTTTGAGCCGACTCATACCAAGCGGTGCAATAGGAAAACAGAACAGTATTGTTATACTAATATCCGTTTGGACAGTAGATAAAATCTACTGTCCAAATCCTTCGGCTTTGCCGAAGGACCGCCAAGGGCGGCGGATATGTACGTTCAATACAATATCTGAAAAGTCGCAATTTGCACAATTTCTACTAATTGCTTAGTTTTCAGATACGTCATAGTATTATCTCCAACGGCGGACGGGGCTTTTGTTATGAAAGCCCTCCGATGAAAATTTTATTCAGCTTCTTTCCCTTCTGTATGTTCGTTTGTTATGTCTTCTACAATCGCTTCCGTTTCTATTATGCCGGGACTCTGATCGTTTACGGTCTTTACGGCTGTAAGTACCGTAATAAAGTTTAATATTCCCTCGAATAAAAGAGACATACCGAGGATTACCGTTAATATTGCCGCACTTTCGGCGGGCCTGAAAACAAGCATTGTTCCGTGAATACAGGTAAGTACGGCAAAAATCATTATCAGCCACCAGCGGGGGAGTCCGAAGCGTTTTGAGTCGATTGCCG
The DNA here is from genome assembly GCA_014799365.1 of Oscillospiraceae bacterium. Classification (GTDB taxonomy): domain Bacteria; phylum Bacillota; class Clostridia; order Oscillospirales; family Ruminococcaceae; genus Ruminiclostridium_E. Next base: position 11,881 of record JAAVIF010000071.1, on the reverse strand, counting down.
TTTGTATTTTAAACAAACCGTCGATAAGCACCGAAATTCCGAGAGCTATACAAAGAAGATTCATCATGCCGTCGGGTCTGATTATTATGATAACGCCGAGGGCAAGAAGAAGTATTCCCAACGCCAGATCAAACTGAAACGCTAAGCGGAACATGTCCTTTGAAAAATAGCCAACTATTTTTACCGCGCCGAACGCTATAAGGAAAATGCCGCAGAGGGTGCCGATAACGGCGGCGGAAAACGCGGGGTGTATTATAAATATCAAACCGATAATGCAAAAGGCGGCGGAGATGATCAGATATATTGTTTTTGTCGCTTTAAACGGAGTAGTAGGTTTCATTTTTTGTCCTTTCTTTTTTGCTTTTTATTTTTTTATAAATCTCTTAATACTCCCATAAAGATCGGAAGATAATTTTCGTTATCCACTATCATATAAACAAAGGGTCGGTCAAGTATCACACTTTTTTCGGGAGGTCCTGCCGCGGTGCAGCCCAGATTCATATTGAAAGAGGTTGCCGCTCCCGCCTTGGTGCCCTTTTCGTTTACTTCTATAAAGGTTTTCTGCAAAACGTCGTTTATATAAAGATTGTAATTTGGCTCGTTTATTTCCGCCATTCTTGAAAAATCCGCTTTGAATCTGTCAAAGGCGTCGGTAACTCCAAGTGATTTTAAAGTATTTGTAAAGGAAAAATCGCACTCGTATTTGAATTTGGGCATAGCGGCAGTGACGCCGCAGTACTGAAATTCCTTAAAAAGCTTTTGCAGGCTTTCCTCCGAAAGAGAATCCAGATATTCCGAAACCGTTGTTTCTTCGTTGGGCAGCAAGGCGGCAAAGCTGTATTTTTCGCCTTTGTACTTCTTCATGAAGCCGACCGCGTTTTCGTCCTCCAGATAAACGTTTTCATCCGAATACATCATTTCGGCTTCACGCTTTTCTCCGTTTTCTGCGGTAAAGCTTCCCTCTCTGATGTTGCTTTTTTCATAGATGTCCGCCCATTCCGCGTCAAAGGCAAGGGCGTTTATAAGATACATAACGGCTTCGCTGTCTATTTTGTCTACCGCTTTTTTTATCATTCCGTCGGTGTTTTTGTTTGCCCAATTGTTAATATCCGCCATTGTGGAGGCGTCAAAGGAGGCCTTGTATATTTCCGTGTTATAGTAATTAACGTCGGTTTGCAAAAATTCGTTTCTGACCGTTATTTTTTCCTCGTCCTTTAACCAGACCGAATTGGCGGAATGAAGCTTGAAGCCATCGCCCGAGGAAAGAGAGCTGTGATAGGTGTACAAGTACTCGTTAAGCTCAGACAGGGGGATTTCGTCCATTATGCTTTCTATCTGTTTCAGCGTTTCACCCTCTGCTCCGTTTGCGGTCAAAGCAAGGGCGCAGGTCAGGGATAAGGGGGAAACAAGAAGATTGCCGCCGTTTTGTTTATATTCCTCCTTGAAGAGCTTTAAGGAAAATTCAAGCTGTGAGGAAATAAAAGCGTCGTCTGCCGCTTTGCCATGCACCTGCTCCGGGGTGAAATCCTTTGTCATGTCGATTGCCGATGTTTGAGCGCAGGCGGTGAAATTTAAAGCCGTTATTGCAGTAAGCAGCAAAGCCGTGATTTTTGTACGCTTCATAGTGTTGTTGCCTCCTTTGCGGTATACTTGTATCTTTATCGATACATTAGTATAGCATATATTATTGCCGAATACAATTACAAAAGAGTAACAATTTGGTTACAAAACGGTAACAGGCGTTAATGAAACAAGATCGTAACAGTCAGTGAATTATCCAACTGTAATCTTGGCGGCAGTCAATAATATAATCAATATATACAATGCCGTCTTTTATTTGGTAGAGAATAATATACCATTTTGCCACAAACATTTTATGATAGGTGTTGCGTTTAATATATTCCTCATTAAAAAAAGGAAATCTTTCGGGCATTTCGGAAAGAGAGCGCATTGCCGACATAATCTCTTTCTTTTTTGCTGCCGCCGCTTCCTTATTAACTTTTTTTAAAAAACGAATGTGCGCGCTTAACATTGCTTTTGCTCTGTCAGATACAATCACTTTATACTTTTTTTCTTTCATTTTTATATTCTGCCTTTCACTTTAAAGACATATCTAATACTGATCCCTTTTAGAACTGTGGGTATTACGTCAGTTCAAAAAGGGATTGGTATAATATTATTCGGAAATTATATTATCAAGGTATTCATCCAACTCCTCAAGAGTGCAGCCTGTTCTGCCGTTCAATCTGTCCTCCTCAACTGCAAGAAGCTCCTCTCTGAGCTTAAGCATCTTTTCTCTCCGCTCAAATGTTTCAATATCCATAACCACCAGATCGCCCTCACCGTTTTTGGTAAGAAAAACAGGTTCGGCGGTTTTTTTGCACAGCTCGGCTATCTCATTATAATTTTGGCGGATTGCCGCCGACGGACGAATATTCATATAAGTACCTCCAAATAGTAAAATTCTGATTATATTATACTATTTTTATACAACAAAGTCAACAATTGAAGCCCCTTTTCAATGAAATCAAAAAATATTACCCGTCAAAACCTTTAAAATAAGGTTTTGACGGGTGTTTTTGTTTATATTTTTTCCACCTTGGCAAAATTCGCCATTATCTTTTTTGTTCCCGCCGTATCGAAAGCGATCTCCAGCAAATTATCGTTCCCCATAGGCTTAGCCGAAATAACGGTACCGTCGCCGAATACCTTATGATGTATCCTGTCTCCGGCGGTAAAGCTTTCGGTATGTGCCGAAGCGATACGGGCTGCCATTTTTTCTACCTGAGCGTGGCGTGCCTCCTGCTGCAAATAGCCCACTTTTACGGGTCTCTGCGTTTTCTGCACGTTAGCGGTGGCAAAGCTGGTATGGTCGTTTAATTCCATGTACTTTAAGGGTATTTCGTTTACGAACCGCGATACCCTGTTCCTTTGAGTTGAACCGAACAGCAGCCTTTGCTTTGCGTGGGAAATGTAAAGCCGTTTCTTTGCCCTTGTGATTGCCACATAGGCAAGCCGTCTCTCCTCCTCTATCTCGCTGTTGTCAAGCTGTGAACGGTAGGACGGGAAGATATTTTCTTCCGCTCCGACCAAAAATACGTTTTCAAACTCCAAGCCCTTAGCTCCGTGCATGGTCATAAGAATGACCTTGTCCTCGTCCTCCTCGTAGCTGTCCAGATCGGTTATAAGAGCAATGTTTTCAAGATAATCCGACAGGCTGTGATCCTCGTTCTCCTGCATAAAGGTGATCGCGCCCGACTTAAGCTCCTTGATATTTTCAAGTCTTGCCGCGCCCTCGTCGCCCTGCATTTTCAGCATGGCTTCATAGCCCGTTACCGTTAAAATATCGTCGATTATGCCGTCAAGAGATCTGTCCTCGTTTGCTCCGAGCTCTCGGAACATTCTTCCCATAGGCTCAAGCACCTTTGTTTTTTTCTCCAGTGTGGCAAATTCGTTTGAACGCTCCATTACCTCAACGGGGGTTATTCCCAAGCCGTCGGCTATACGGTAAACTTCCGCCTGTGTGGCTTCGCCTATTCCTCTTTTCGGCTCGTTGATTATTCGGTTAAGTCTTACCGTGTCGGCGGGATTGTTTATAACGCTCATATAAGCGATCATATCCTTGATTTCCTTGCGCTCGTAGAACTTGGTGCCGCCGATAATGCGGTAGGGTATGCCGCTTTTGCCGAGAGACAGCTCTATATTGCGGGACTGGGCGTTGGTGCGGTACAAAACGGCGCACCCGTTAAAGCTGCCGCCGTCCTTTTTAAGCTCCAACACCTTTTCCGCTACAAAATTTGCTTCATCGATCTCGCTTTGGAAGGTGTTTAAGCTGATCTTATCCCCTTCGCCCAGATCGCTCCAGAGATTTTTTCCTTTTCTTTGGGTGTTGTTCCCTATAACCGCGTTTGCGGCGTCAAGAATGGTTTCGGTAGAGCGGTAGTTTTGCTCTAATTTTATTACCTTTGCGTCAAATTCCTTTTCAAAGCTTAAAATATTTTCAATGGTAGCACCTCTGAAACGGTAGATACTCTGGTCCTCGTCGCCCACTACGCACAGGTTCCCGCTTCCCGCCGCTAAAAGCGACACCAACTTGTACTGTGCCGTGTTGGTGTCCTGATACTCGTCAACCATTATGTAGTCAAAGCTGTTCTGCCAACGTTCCAAAACCGCGGGACTGGTTTCCAGAAGCTGCACGGTTTTCATTATTATATCGTCAAAGTCAAGGGCGTTGGCGGCTTTTAGACGTTTCTGATACTCGGTATAAATATCTCTCGCCTTTTCAAGCTTAAAATCGGCTCTTCCGCCTTCGCCCGTTACGGGGAAGCGTTCGGGGGGAATAAGCTTGTCCTTGGCGCGGCTGATCTTTGACTGAAATTCCTTTGGACTGAACGCCTTGTCGGATATGTTCAGGTATTTCATTACGTCCTTTATAACGCGCAGGCTGTCGTCTGTGTCATAGATAGTGAAAGAGCTTTTATATCCCAGTTCCTCGATGCCCCGTCTTAACATTCTTACGCATGCTGAATGGAACGTACCCGCGAAAACTTCGGCACCGCCCGCGTTCATGCGCTGTAATCTTTCGCGCAGCTCTCCCGCAGCTTTATTGGTAAAGGTGACGGCCATTATTCTCCAAGGCGCGGCGCGCTGAAAACCGAGAAGATTTGACAGGCGGGATATGTTTTCGGGAGTGTTTTCCTCATTGCCGTCGGCATAGCTTAAAAGAAAGGCTTCGTCCTCTTCGGAAAAGTCGCGGTCAAATTCGATGTTATAGCTTTTGCCGAACAGGAGCATGTTGGCTATTCGGTTGCACAGGACGGTGGTTTTTCCGCTGCCTGCGCCCGCTATAATTAAAACAGCACCGTCAAGCTGATAGATAGCTTCGCGCTGCTTGGAGTTGGTGCGGGAAAAAAATTTGTCGATACATTGGTGTTTTATTTGGGTGAAGTTGTTCATGGTGTTTTTATCCTTTTTTCCTCAATCGGCGGAATGCCTTTTTAAAACTGCGGTTTTGGCTTTGGGGTGCTTTTCGGAGCAAGTGCCGATTGTGTTTGTCTTAAAACTGCGTTTTTGCTGGGTTAATTTTATTTAAAACAGGGTGTAATTGCTTAATTCTTTAAATTGCGTTTGAGATTTGATGTTCTTGTTTACAATAAGGGGCGTTTTATTTTTTCTTAAAGCTGCGCTTTATGGGGTGCTTTTCTTTTCCTCGAAAGCGAGGTGCAGTTTGCGCTCCCGCGCGGGGCTTAAGGTGACACCAAAGGGGGGAGAAGGTGCAATAAGCTTCACCTTATGTGGGTTTCATTTAAAAAATAGTGCAGACTTTATAATTAGGTGCGGTACATGTACAAGCACGAAAAATTCGGTGAAACTCATTGCACCACTCTCCCCCCTTAGGTTTCACCTTAAGAATCCTTTCCTTACCCCCCTCTATGCGTAGTGCTTGATTTTTTGTTGTTTGCGTCATAAGGGCGGTGCGTGAAATATCACTTAGATAGGTTTGTTAATTGGTAAATGTCGGCGATTTGCAGTAGTGTTTTATTAACGTTCGGGTCGCAGGTGTTCCGTTATTTATCAGGTTTTTTCATTGGTAACGCTGGCTGCTCCCATTGGTTTGTGCAATGTATTTCTTTGCTTGTTCTCCCAATCGGGTTGTGCCGCCATATCCGTTAAAACTGCTACTTTTTCGGTGATTGCCCCACAGCGGGGGCGGAGCCAAATTTTCGCCGTTGGCGAAAATTTTGAAATGCTTCGCATTTCAGCGGGCTGTCGCCCGCGGCTCCGCCGCTGCGCCTGGTTCTGCGATTGCGCACCGCTGTTTTTTGATCTTCGCTTTTTTATTCAGCATTTGCATTTGTGTTAGTGTTAGCGTTAACATTTCCATTTCCATTAGGCGCGGTATTTCTGTTCGTACCCACACTCGTATTAACGGAAGAATCCAACGCCACAAAAGGATTAGCCCCGTCGCTTACTACCTGCGGCAGTACTCCGTTCCAACGCTCTATCTTAAGATAATCCGTATAATTGGGTGAGTTTGCAAGCTGCTCCTGAATAAGCCTGATAGCCTCGGCTTCTGCCTCCGCCGCTATTCTCTTGGAGTCCGCCTCCGCCTGTGCGGCAATTACTACCTGCTTTGCTTCCTCCTGCTTCTCCTTGGTCTTGTTCTCCATTTTTAAGGCGTCCTGCTCAGCAATCACCTTTCCTTGAATTGATTCCTCAAAGGCGGAATCAAAATTTAAGTTTTCTATTGCGAAAGCGGTGACGATTATGCCGTATTCGTCTAATATCTTGGTCAGAGAGGTCTGTATTTCGGCGGTAACGTCCGCGCGGGACTGTACAAGCTGTTCCGCCTTGACCTTGCCTATTGCGTCCTTGGCTATCTTCTGTACATTGGGTACCATCAGCTTTGTTTCCACATTGGAAATACCGATATTTCTTATAATATCGCTGAGCTTGGTGCCGTCGTAGCAGTAGTTCACCTTAAGCTGAAGATCCTGAACCGATTGAGTGTCGCTGGTGTAGGCATCGGTCGTGACGGCGTACACCTGTTCTCTTATGTCAACCTGCACTATCTCTTCAATAAAAGGAATGTGCATGTTAAGTCCCGCGGTCATATCCGCCCGTTCGATCTTTCCGAAACGGTATTTAACGCCGATATAACCCTCGTTTACTATGGAAAATGAGTTGAACAGTATAATCAAAAGCAAAAATAAAATTATACCTATCAAAACATATTTGCCGTATTTTTTGCCGTCCTTGCCCTTGCTGTCGTTTGTGGTGCTGAATCTTACTTCCGCCATTTTAATAATCCGCCTTTCTTATCAGAGGAAAAGCGGAGCTACGCTCCGCGACGTACAAGCTCGAAAGAACCCGATCGTTCTTTCAAGCTTTATCTTTTCCGCTCATTACGTATATTTTCTTTTGTTTTTTATCTGCGGTTGTTCTCCATACAAATATTCAATAAACCTGTTGGACAAAACTACCTCAAGCATCGGCAAACACCTCGTCTAATGCCTCCGTAAAAGAAGAATAACGTTTATATTAGTATTACGCATTGATAAGCTCCGAATACTTATCCTTTACTTCGACCTTCACTTCTCCGACCTTATCCGCATTCCTTACCGCGTGAGAAAGCATAAGCTTGATACGGTTTATCTGATTTACCTCCGAAGCTCCCGGGTCATAGTCAACGGCGATAATATTGGAAAGAGGGTTTCTCCGTCTGAGTTCCCCGATAACGCCCTTGCCGGTAACATGGTTGGGCAGACAGGCAAAGGGCTGCATGCAGATGATATTGTTAACTCCGCTGTGCATGAGCTCTACCATTTCGGCGGTAAGGAACCAGCCCTCGCCCGCGATATTGCCCGTTGAAACGATCCCGTCCACCAATTTTCTCATTTCGGAAATTCTCATGGGACTGCCGAATTTTGTTCCCTTTATCGCTTCAAGATAGGGCTTCTGCAAATGCTCGAGGAAGCCTATAAGCTTGTTCATAAAGAAGTAACGGGAATTTGAAACGGTCAGCAGCTCTTTTCTTGTGTTGGCGTGATCCATAATGAAGTAGATAAAGCCCATAAGATCGGGTACTACCGCTTCCGCGCCCTCCGATTCCACCAAGTCGACCACAAAGTTGTTGGCTACGGGGTGGTACTTGACAAGTATCTCTCCCACAATGCCCACTCTCGGCTTTTCAATATCCAGAACCGGAAGCTCGTTAAAGTCCTTTACGATAGCCGCTATATTTTTCTTATACTCACTTAAGCTTAAGCTCTTCAAAGACTTTTTCAGCTTTTCGTTCCACTGCTCATACAGCCTGTTGGCACTTCCCTTTTCTATCTCGTAGGGCCTTACCTTGTATAAGCAGCGGCTTAAGGTGTCGCCGTAAACCAAGGCCAGCATCGCCCTTATTATAATAGCGGGGGTGTACGTAAAGCCGGGGTTCTTTTCCATACCCACCATATTTATCGAGATAATGGGTACTTGCGGATAACCGCCCTCCTTCAAGGCTTTCTTTATCATTCCCACATAGTTGGTGGCTCTGCACGCTCCGCCCGTCTGCGTTATCATAACAGAGGTGTTGTCAAGGTCGTATTTCCCGCTGTCCAAAGCCGACATGAGAGAGCCTACCGTCAGAATGGTGGGGTAGCAGGCGTCGTTGTTTACGTACTTTAAGCCCTTGTCTACAATATCTTTTGTGTAATCCTTTAAAATAACCAGATTGTAGCCCGAATATCTGAATGCCTGCTCCAAAAGCTCGAAGTGAATGGGAGCCATTTGAGGGGCAAGGATAGTGTGAGTCTTTTTGCTTTCCTTTGTAAAGAAAGGCTGACGGTGATAGCCGTCGTATTTGTCGGTGCTGTGATAGCCGTCGCGGCTGCGCTCCTCGGAAACGGAAATAAGGGAGCGCAAGCGTATGCGTGCCGCGCCCAAGTTGTTTACCTCGTCTATCTTAAGCACGGTGTACAGTCTGCCGTAGCCCTGCATTATTTCCTGCACCTGATCGGTGGTAACGGCGTCCAAGCCGCAGCCGAAGCTGTTGAGCTGCACAAGCTCCAGATAGTCCTTTTCGCCCACCACGGCGGCGGAATTGTAGAGCCTGTTGTGATACATCCACTGATCAACAACTCTTATAGGTCTCGCAAGCTTGTCTATACCCAAATGCGCCACGCTGTCCTCGGTAAGCACCGCAAAGCCGTAGCCGTTTATCATTTCGGGTATGCCGTGATTTATTTCGGGGTCCAGGTGGTAGGGCCTGCCCGCAAGGACTATGCCTTTTTGACCCGTTTCCTCAAGCATTTTAAGGACTTCCTCGCCCTTTGCGCGTACAGTCTTTTTAAAGCTGTCGTCCTCTTTATACGCTTCCGCCAGCGCGGCGCCTATTTCCTGTCCCTTTACGCCGAGGGGTTCAAATTCCTCAACAAGTCTTTCCGCCATACGCTCCTTGTCATAAATAGGCAGGAAAGGATTCATAAAGCTTACGGTATGCTCTCTGAGTTCGGGGATCGAGTTTTTGATAACCTCGCCGTAGGTGGCCACAACGGGACAGTTGTAATGATTGTCGCCCTTGCCGCCGCAGTCCATTTCGTAGGGCAGAGAGGGGTAGAAAATAATTTCCGCACCGTTTTGTATCAGCCATTCTATATGCCCGTGAGACAATTTTGCGGGGTAGCAAACGGATTCGCTGGGCATTGTTTCCATGCCGAGCTCGTATATTTCACGGCTTGAATCGGGGGACAAAAGAACGCTGTAACCGAGCTTTGTAAAGAAGGTGTGCCAGAAGGGATAATTCTCATACATTCCCAGCACGCGGGGAAGTCCTATTACCCCTCTCTTTGCTTCTTCCTTCGTCAATGACCTTCTGTCAAACAAAAGCTTGTATTTATAATCAAAAAGATTGGGCAGCTCGGATTTTTTTGTACCCAGTCCCGCGCCTCTTTCGCAGCGGTTGTTGGTGATAAATCTTGTGCCGTCGCCGAATTTGCTTATGGTAAGCAGACAGTTGTTGCTGCACCGTCCGCACCGCGCGGTGGATTTGGTAATGGAAAAGGCTTCCAGCTTATCGAGGGTTGCAATGGTCGAGCCCTCTCCGTCGTCTCTTGCCATAGCGATAAGCGCGCTTCCGTATGCGCCCATTAAGCCCGCCTTATCGGGTCTTACCGCTTCTCTGCCGCAGGTCAGCTCAAAGGCTCTCAGCACCGAATTATTCATAAAGGTGCCGCCCTGCACTATTATCTTTTCGCCCATATCCTTGGGGTCGCGAATTTTTATTACCTTAAACAGCGCGTTTTTAACAACGGAGTAGCTTAAGCCCGCGGAAATATCCGCAACGCTTGCCCCCTCCTTCTGCGCCTGTTTAACTCTGCTGTTCATAAACACGGTGCAGCGTGAACCTAAATCGACGGGATGCTCGGCGGTAAGTCCAAGCTGCGCAAATTCCGCGCTGGTCATGCCCAAGGCCACTGCAAAGTTTTCTATGAAGCTGCCGCAGCCGCTGGAGCAGGCTTCGTTAAGCAAAATGCTTTGAATCTCTCCGTCCTTGACCCTTATGCACTTCATATCCTGTCCGCCGATGTCTAAAATGAACTCGACTCCCGGCAGCATATGCTCCGCCGCCTTGTAGTGCGCCATGGTCTCGATCTCGCCGAAGTCCGCCTTTAACGCCGCCTTTATCAGATGCTCTCCGTAGCCGGTCGCGGTCGCTTTCGCTATGTAGGCGTCCTTGGGCATAAGGGAATATATTTCCTTTAAAATACCGATAACGGATTTTAAGGGATCGCCCATGTTATTGTTATAATATGAATACAATATCTCGCCGTTTTCGTTTATCAGCGCAGCCTTTGTAGTGGTAGAGCCCGCGTCTATTCCAAGATAGCATTTTCCCTTGTGTGCGGATAAGTCGGCGGTGCCTATTTTTGCCTTGGCGTGTCGATCAAGGAACGCTTGCTTCTCTTCTTCGTCCTTAAACAAGGGAGCCAATCTTTCCACCTCATGGGACTGCACCTTTGAGAGATTGCTTATATTTTCCTTAAGCGTTTTTACAGATACCTCTCCCCTGCTGTCGGAAAGAGCCGCGCCCGTAGCCACAAACAAATTTGCGTCCTCGGGGAAGATTATTTCCTCGTCGGTAAGATTTAAGGTAACGATAAAGCGTTTTCTCAGCTCCGAAAGATAGTGCAGAGGACCGCCCAAAAAAGCGACCTTTCCTCTTATGGGCTTACCGCAGGCAAGTCCGCTTATGGTCTGGTTCACCACCGATTGAAAAACGGAAGCCGCAACGTCGCTTTTCTTCGCACCGTCGTTTAAAAGGGGCTGAATGTCGGATTTAGCGAACACGCCGCACCTTGAAGCGATAGGATAAATCGTTTCCGCGTCCTTGGCAAGCTCGTTCAAGCCCGTGATGTCGGTGTTCAGCAATGCCGCCATCTGATCTATAAACGCGCCAGTGCCGCCCGCGCAGGTGCCGTTCATGCGCTGCTCTATACCGCCCTTAAGGTAAGTGATCTTAGCGTCCTCGCCGCCCAGCTCAATGGCAACATCGGTCTGAGGGATAAGCTTTTCGATAGCCACCGCCCCCGCCGTTACCTCCTGGACAAAGGGAATGTCAAGCCACTTTGCGACGTTAATGCCGCCGCTGCCCGTTACCGCGACGGTAGCGGCCTCGGCAGACTTGTCTATTTTTTCTATGCCCTCCAGCAGAACCTCCGCCAAGGTCTTTTTTATGTCGGAATAATGTCTTTGATATTTTTTATGTACGGTTTTACCGTTTTCGTCAAGAATTACGATTTTTACCGTTGTCGAACCAACGTCAAGTCCGATATGGAACATATGTTATTTTTTCCTTTCATTTGATACTACTTCACAATCACCTTGCAGACAAAATTTTATGGGGTCTGTAAGGTGATTGTGAAGTACACCCTAAACACTAATCCAACAGTTTTAAAAGGGATTAGTATAAAACACATTGAACGCTCCGAAACGTCAACAAAACAAATCAATGCCGTTTCGGTAAAGGGCAAAAAAGCGGAAATATCACTTGTTTGCCACTCTATATTATACACTAAATTTTTTAAAAAAGCAATGGGGAAATTGTTTAAGTTTCCCCAAAATTTTCTCAGTCGGCGAAATAACTTTTTAAAACTGCGTTTTATGTGGTATTCTTTTTGACCTTGAAAAAGGTGCAATTTGCGCTCCCGCGCGGGGCTTAAGGTGACACCAAAGGGGGGCGAAGTCGAAACAAGCTCCGAAAAAGTGATGATTAACATTTTTAATTTTGAAATATAGAAAGTTTAAGTGTTTGCGGAGCTTGTTCCGACACTCTCCCCCCTTAGGTTTCACCTTAAGAATCCTTTCCTTACCCCCCTCTATGCGTAGTGCTGATTTT
>JAAVIF010000070.1 GCA_014799365.1 Oscillospiraceae bacterium | reverse complement strand
TTTGATTGTAGACAAAATAGAACAAAGTCTACAATCAAAACAGAGTTACACCCTAAGCACTAATATCGGTTTAAAAAGCCATTTTATCCACTTTTTAAACCGATATTAGTATTAGTATTGATTACATGTCCGACGCACAAAAACATCTGTCCGTTTTTTTGTACACTTTCTCTTTTAAAAAGATGATTGACGGTACCTTCAGCTCTTCACCGAAATGCAGCTCTGCGAAAATTACAGCACATTTACTCCCTTAACGGTAGATTTTATTACCACCTTACCGTCCGCGCCGTAAAAGTACACGGTACGTCCGTAATTAAGTCCCGTATCGGAAGCAATTATGGGTATCCTGAGCTTGGCAAGTGCCTGTTTTACCGCCGCGACGTTTCTTTCGCCTATGTTGAACTGTTCGCTCCTTGCGGCAAACATTAAAGCACCGCCCGCTATCTTTGCCTGTATTCTACGCGGATCCGCGCCCATTTTTACCATTTCCCTCACCATATCGGGCAGGGCGGTATCCGCGAATTTCATGCGGTTAACGTCCTTGCCGCCCAGATTTGAGCTGTCCGGCAGCATTATATGTGACAGTCCCGCGACACCTGCCTTTTGGTCGAAAAGGCAGGTGCCTACACAGGACCCCAAAGCGTAGGTTATAAGCACGTCCGTCGGTCTGCAAACCTTCCAGTCGGATATGCCAACAGTTATATTGCTCATACTAACGATATTTCCTTTCCTATTGGAAATCTTTACAGCCTGCTTTTTCTTGAGCTCTTTGCCGAAAACCGCCGCCATTAAGACAAGTAACCGTCAGCCGTTAGGTATAAACATAATTTCACCTTAACAAGGTCGTCGCTTATTGGAAGCATACAGCAAAAAGCTTAAAAAAACACAATAAGCCTAACAATATTCAAACGCAAGCCAATTTTATACTGTGTTAACCAATTAAATTTTTTAACCGGCAATAGTGACTATGGTGTTGATCACCGTTTTGACTTTGGTTTTGTCCTATGTCAAAGCTGTGACCGGCAAAAAGCAAATCCGAATCGAACGCTTTAAGCCTTTCAACTTGAAAAGGCTCTGACCTTTTTAAGTTGAGATTATACCCTAAGCACTAATATTGGTTTAAAAAGCCATTTTATCCACTTTTTAAACCGATATTAGTTAGACATCTATTCCAAGCTCTTTCATTATTTTTTCCAAAGAATCTATCGTCGGGATAAGGAATATCTCGGCGTTCATACACTGTCCGTCTATAACTAAACGTTTATCTATATAAAGGATTTTGTCTCCCACCTCGCCGAACTCGATAACGGGAACACTCATAAGCGCGCCCGCCATATCGACCTGGAAGCAGGGGGACTCTAATTTTACATCGATTCCCGTCATCTGTCCGATAGCGGAAACATATGTACCGCAAAGTATATTGCCCACCTCGGATAAAGCGGAAATTTTCTCGTCGTCCAAGTCCAAAAGACCGTGGACCTCCTGGTTGAAAAATACACTAACAAGCGTATTTACAAAATCCTTGTCCATAAGGAGAAGGATCATGCCCTCTATGCCGCCCGCCATTCTGGACATAACGCCAGCCATGATTTTTTCCGCGCCTCCCGAAAAGTCGGTCGCCTCCTGGAATCTAACAATGCTTATGTTCGGCATATCGATCTCAACATTTTTATTTATCAAGGTGGAAAGTGCGGCAACGGCATTGCCCGATCCGATATTTCCCACTTCCTTAAGCACATCGAGATGAATATCTGTCAGATCCTCATATTTTTCAAGTGGCATATTAACACCTCTTTTCTTTTGTAATATGTGTATTATACTGATCCCTTTACGACTGTGATCATTGCGTCAGTTTAAAATGGGATCGGTATTAAAGGTCAAAACCTTATCTTAAATTATTCGCTATCTGCTGCATTTCGTCGGCAGTCTGCACGATCTTTGCGTTAAGCTGATAGCCGCGCTGTGAAACTATCATATTCACCATTTCCTGCGAAAGATCAACAGAGGAACGTTCAAGGTAAAACTCTAACTTATCGGCGTCTCTGTCGGGAACGGGATCGCCCGAACGCTCGGTAACCAAAAAGTGGTTTCCGTCGTCCTGAGCCAAGCCCCAGTTGTTGGGAACGGTAAATACGCCTATATTTTCGGTAAGCTCCGCGTAGTTTATTTCGTTGCTGATTGTTTCAACGCCCTCTTCGTCAAGCTCCACCTTAAAAGGAACGGTAATGTGATTTCCGTCGTAATCCAGTACAAAGTCGCCGTTTGCGTTAACAAGCTCCCAGTGATCCCCTACGTTTGTTATCTGAAATGCACCGTCTCTGGTAAGATAATCTCTTCCGTTATAATCTCTCACCATAAAGAAGCCGTCGTTGGGCAATGCGTAATCCAAAGGCTGGTCGCTTCCCGTGAAGCCGCCTATCTCCCACAAAAAGTCGGTCTTATTCAGATACTGACCGTGTCCCGTGTCCCATTCGGGTTCGGTAGCCCTTTGCTCGGTGTAGATACAGTCCGCAAAGCTGGGTCTTAACGCCTTATAGCCGACGGTATTAACGTTTGCGATGTTATTTGCGGTAACGTTCATTCCTCCCTGCTGGGCGATCATGCCTGTTGCCGCCGAATAGAAAGCTATATTCATGATACATCAGTCCTTTCTTATATACTTTTATATAAATTGTGGATTTTCAGTTTATTAAAGCTCCGCGATCGTTGCCGCTTCCTGATTTATGCTGTCAAAGCCTCTTAAAATACGGCTTGCCGCCTCGTACATTCTGTAAGCCTCCATAGCTTGGGTCATTTCCTTGACCGCGTCTACGTTGGACTTTTCGTAAGCTCTCTGAACCACCACAAATTCCTCGTCGTCGGGTATCTGAACCGGGTCTCCCTCGTATAGAAACAGGTTATCCCCCTCCTTATGCACGTCCGCTTCGGGAGGAATATATGTAAGCAGCAGAGTATCTATAATATCGTTATCGGCATTTCTGATAACTCCCGTTTCGTCAATGGTAAAATCATCGTTGCCAATATAAATATCGCCGTTTTCGCCCTGTATTCTGCCCGCTCCGTCAAGCCACAGATAACCCTCGGCGTCCAATCCCCACTGGCCGTTGCGGGTCTGGAATATCCCGCCGTCGGGGTCCTTGCCGTAGCGCACGTTAAAATACATATTGCCGTACATTGCCACGTCAAAGGGGCTGTCGGTAAACTCGAAGCCGCTTTGCTCCAAATTGGTCTTGGAAATATCAACATAGGTCTGATAGCTGGTGCCCGATGTCTCCGTTCTTTTATTTACAAGGAAAAGCTGCTCCTGAAAGGTATTTAAAACTATCTCGTCCTTGCGGTAGCCCGCGGTGTTTATATTGGAAACGTTGTTGGAAACGGCGTCTAATATTCGCTGCTGGTTTATCATCGCCTGCGCGGCGGTATAATAGCCTCTGTTCATATTAACATTATCCTTTCTTTCGATTTGTAAAGATATGTTCTAAGCGTCCATATAATCCTGAAGCTTACGTTTAAGCAAAAGCATCGCTTTGGAATGTATCTGACAAACTCTCGATTCGGTTATTCCCAAAACCTTCGCAATATCTCCGAATTTAAGCCTTTCGTAATAATAAAGAGAAATAACCTGCTTCTCCTTGGGCTTCAATTCATCTATCGCCATTGCCAGTACCTGCCGCAGCTCCTTGTCGTAAAGAGGCTGATCGGCGGTATCGCCTATGCTGTTCTGACAGTTGTTTTCAAAGTTATCCTCGTATAACAATTCCTCAAAGGAAAGCGTGGTTGCGTCGGCCAGATTTGCCATTGACTTAAGCAGCTTTTCCTTGGGTATTCCCATATGGTCCGCCAGCTCCTGATTGGTCGGGGAACGTCCCAAGCTTGAATACAGCTCGTTATAAGCGGCATCGAGATTTTTTCCGAAGTGCCTTACGGGACGCGGTATCCAGTCCTGTGAGCGTACAAAGTCGATTATCTGACCCTTTATAAGTATTGCCGCGTAGGTCTCGAATTTAACGCCCTTCTGCAGATCGTAGGTCTCCACCGCCTTTATAAGAGCGATAACACCCTCGTTTACTATATCGTCAACCTCCGCGTACTTGTCATACGCTCCTCGGGTGGATATGGCAACGTATTTCACAAGGTCCATGTATCTGAGCACAATGTCGTTTCTGAGTCCAATATCCTTGGTTTGACGATATTGCTCGAAAAGCGCAAGCTGGGTCTGTGTGTCCGCCATGCCTTACCCTACCTTTCGTCTTATTAAAGCGCAGCTTGTTTAAGCTGCCGGAATTGCGAAGCAGCTACGAGATTCGGCCGGTGATTTTGTCCCCCGCCGAACCGAGAGCCGGAACCCGCCGCCTGAGAGGCGTGGGGCATCGGCATTTGTTATACCGTTATGTTTCCGACCGCCTGAATTTGAGTGCTGTTATCTATCTCGCTGTAAGACAAAACCGTGATTCCCGGCATAAACTGGTCTAACAGCTTTTTGAAATAAACTCTTGTAAAGGGCGACATCAATATTACTATCGACGGCAAAACGTCCTTTACCTTGTCTATTTCCTCGTTGGTGGACGCAACGATCGCGTTCACTATTTCGGGATCTATCGAAAGCACGCTTCCGCCGCTGCCGTTTTTCTTAACGCCCTGCAGGATAATATCCTCAACTCTCGGGTCAAGAGTAATAACTCTTAACGAACCGCCGTCGGCAAAACGCCTTGTAATAGTACGCTTAAGCGACTGTCTCACGTATTCCACGGTAACCTCGATATCCTTAAGGTTAGCCGCGTGATCGCCGAGGCATTCCAGAATAGTTTCCATGTCTCTTATGGGAACGCCCTCGCGCAAAAGCATGCAAAGCACCTTCTGCAAGTAACCGTAGGAAATAACATTGGGTACAAGGTCCTCTACGATAGTGGAATCGGTCTTCTTGACGTTTTCCACCATTGTGCGCACGTCCTGTCTGCTGAGTATCTCGGAGCAGTGCGCCTTTATTACCTCCGACAGATGAGTTATCATAACGGATACGGGGTCAATAAGCGTATAACCGGCAATATCCGCCATTACCTTTTTGTCCTCGCTTATCCACTTTGCGGGAATACCGAAAGCGGGCTCTATTGTGTCAATACCCTCAACGGGCTTGGTTACTTCTCCGTTGTCCAAAGCAAGCAGGTGATCTACAAGTATCTCGCCTCTCGCGACCTCCTCGCCCTTGATCTTGATTATGTACTGGTTGGGGTTGATCTCGGGGTTGTTTCTCATACGGACCGAGGGTATTACCATACCCATTTCCACCGCGAACTGCTTTCGGAACAATACAACACGGTCTATAAAGTTACCGCCGCTTTTCTCGTCGACCAAATGAAGCAGACTGTAACCGAATTCCATTTCTATCTGTTCAACGTTAAGCAGCTTAAATACATTGTCTATATCTCTGTAATAGTTACTGTCGCCCTGCGCGTTGGCCGCCTTGATTTCCTCGATGCGCTTCTGCTCCTCCGCTTCCGCCAAAGCGGTCTCCTCTTTTTTGCGGTTTCTTGAAATCGCGAAGCCCGCAAGTATCAAAGCCACGCCAAGTATAAACAAAATCGGCTTGGGGAATCCGGGGATAAGCATAAGCACGATACAAACCATGCCCGTAATAAACATTACGGTAGGGTTTCTGGTGAACTGAACCTTAATGTCGCTGTTAAAGCTTCCCGTTGAAGCGGAACGTGTAACTACCATACCTGTCGCAACCGAAATAAGCAGAGCGGGGATCTGCGAACACAAACCGTCGCCTACCGTTGCCAAGGAGTAAGTTGAAAGAACCGAGTTAAAGTCGCCGCCGTTTATCATACCTATTACCGCGCCGCCGATAAGGTTTACCAGCGCGGTAATTATCGAAATGATCGCGTCGCCCTTAACAAACTTGGTAGCACCGTCCATAGCACCGAAGAAATCGCTTTCCCTCTGTACGTTGGCTCTTCTTATCTTTGCCTCCTCGTCGGTGATCGCGCCCGTGTTCAAGTCCGCGTCGATAGCCATTTGCTTACCGGGCATTGCGTCCAGGGTGAAACGCGCCGCAACCTCGCTGACACGCTCGGAACCTTTTGTGATAACAAGAAAGTTAACCAAAACTATGATTATAAAGATGATAAAGCCGACGATCGGGTCACCGCCCATTACGAAGTTGCCGAAGGTCTCGATGACCGAACCCGCGTAGCCTGTGCTCAATATACCTCTTGTTGTGGATATATTCAGAGATAACCTGAATACGGTGGTAATAAGCAGTATGGTCGGAAACGCCGAAAACTCCAACGGCTCCTTTATGTACATAGTCATCAGCAGGATAACTATCGACAGCGATATATTGACCAAAAGCAGGAAATCAAGGAGCGCACCGCCGGCGATATTGTTAAGGGGTATGATTATGGCGAGGACGATAAATATTACAAATACGGCGAAAACGTTGCCGACTATTTTTTTGAACATTCTCCGTCCTCCGTTAAAATTTTGAATTCCAATGCGCCGCTTCCCGAAAAGACGGAAGCATTGCGTGTATTAGGTTAATATCGTCAAAAATGCGATTTTTTTTATCAAACAAATATACAGATCAGCTCTGCCGATCCACTGCCGTTTGTATCTAATACTAATCCCTGTCAAAGCTGTGGGATTAGCGTTTAGGGTGCAATCCATTTTTAAACTGTGCATATTATGTCAGTTTAAAATGGATTGGTATGCTCCTGTCTTATAAGCTTCTTTCTTTGCCTTACCATTCTGCCCCTCTGATCGGGTACGGCACGGTTGAAAACAGGCTTGATGCCTTTAACGGCAAACATCTCCTTAAGTACCAACGCCACCGCGTTATACATTTCGGGAGGTATCTCCGCGCCCAACTTTACGTTATCGTAAAGACTGCGCGCAAGAGGTCGGTTTTCGGTTATATAAACATTGTTGTCCTCGGCAATTTTCACTATCTTAAGTGCCAAGGCGTCCTGTCCCTTTGCTACTACGCGGGGCGCGCTGAAGGCGTCCTTTGATTCATACTTGAGCGCGACTGCATAGTGCGTGGGGTTTCTTACTACTACGTCCGAGGTGGGAACCTCCTGCATCATTCTGCGCTGTGATATTTCGCGCTGCTTTTGCTTTATCTTGCTTTTTATCTGAGGGTCGCCTTCGATCTGCTTATACTCGTCCTTTACCTCCTGCTTTGACATCTTGAGCTTTTTCTCAAACTGCCACCATTGGAAAATAAAGTCCGCCGCCGCCACAAAGGCAAGCACTATAAAGATAAGCATTACTATATCAAAAATCGATTTGGCTATGTAGTGTATCGATTGTATAGGCTCCATGTCAGGCATTAAAGCAAAATCGGCAAGACGCGATTGTATCTGCGTATAGGTGATTATTCCTATTATGGTAAGCTCAACGATTCCCTTTATAACTCCCACAATAGCCTGTGCCGAAAAAAGCCGCTTCGCTCCTTGTATTGGGCTCAATCTGGAAAACTTCGGCCGTAATGCCTTGGTGTTGAACAAACCTCTTGTCTGCGCCATAACCGTTATAACCACCGCCGCCATGATGATCACGGCCACGGGTCCGATTATAAGAATACCGCATTTTAATATCTCCAAAGCGTTGCGCTGAATGAACTCTATATTGAATTCAAAGTCCTTGCCCACGCTGCCCAGATAGGAGGTCAGCACATCGCCCAACGTGCTTAGCATATATCCGCCCAAAACCCGCAGGGACAGAAACGTGGCAAGCACCGATATTGCAAGCATTACCTCGTTGCTTTGAAGTGCCATGCCTTCTTTTTCGCGCATATCTCGGCGTTTTTTCGGGGTGGCCTTTTCGGTTTTATCCTCGCCTGCCGTAAAAATCCCCCCTTGAAAAAGGCCTCGACCGTTTATCGCAGATAACAAAAACTACTCGCTTATAAAAATACGCTCTGTTACCCGCCTCGAAATATATGGTAAATTACTTTTAAAGTAATTATAAGCTTCTTTTAAGTTAAAATTGTGTTTGTCTTTGATTTATTGGCTGAAAATCGCTCTTTGCGTTATCCGACGCCGCGCCAAAATTCAAGCATACAAAACGCTTTTACGTTCCGATAAGCCCCAGCGCGCTGTTCAAGTTCGTAAACATAATACCCAAGAGATATTCAAGATAATCCGACATAGGTTTTGCCACAGCCAAAAGCACCAGCATACCCACAACTATCTTAAGCTGAATATTAACAACAAATATCTGAATCGTCGGAACAGCCTTCATCATTACGCCGATAATAAATTCCGTTATCAGCTCCGCCGCTAATATCGGCATGGCGAATTTTACCGCCAGAGTAAGGACCGTACCGAAATAATTCACAATAAAGGAGACTAAATTCAAACTGTCAAGATCAAAGCCGTAATTCATCGGCAGTATATCGTAAGAGGTCACAAAAAGCTCGATGTACTTTAAATGGCCGCCTACTATAAAGAAATAAAGGATAAACATATAGTTGAACAAATTGGCAAACAGCGGCATCTGCACACCCGTCATCGGGTCCATTGCCTTTGCCATGCCGAAGCCTATCTGGTTATCCATAACCTCGCCTGCGTAAACGATCACCGTTAGGATAAGATTTATCATGAAACCAAGTACAAGCCCTATCGCAAGCTCCTTAAGAAGCGTCATCACAAATCCGGGTACGCCGTGAAAGACATACTGCACGCTGCCGTCTTCCATATAGGCAATAGCTACTGCCGATAAAGCGAGCGTAGCTCCGACCTTTATCCGCATAGGTATATTCTGACGGGAAAAAATAGGGTTAAAGGTGAATATCCCCGATATTCGCGCAATTACCATAAGGTACGTCACAAAGTTATTCACAATTAAATCCCATATTGCGTTCAATGTTCCGTACCTCTTTTACCGCGTTTCCTCAACGGTTGAACTGTCCGCTACAACAGCGGCGTTGAGGTCATCAGCTCAAATATGTTTCTCGTAAAATCTATCAAGGAATTGAGCATCCACGGACCTAACGCCAGCAAAGTCAAGGCCACTATAATTACCTTGGGCGCAAAGGTCAAAGTTTGCTCATGAACCTGCGTGGCCGCCTGAAGAATCGCTATTATCAAGCCGACCAGCATTCCTACCACCAGCAGCGGAACGCCCATTTTAAACGCAAGCCAAATCGCTTCGGTAAAAATCTGCATTACAAGTTCCTGCGTCATAAAATATCCTTTCCGCACCGCAAAGTGTTTTCGGTCTGTTTGCCGTGCTACAAATTAAACGATGTCACCAGCGAGCCGATCAGCATCTGCCAGCCGTCCACAAGAACGAACAGCAGTATTTTAAATGGTAGTGAGATCATTGCCGGCGGCAGCATCATCATACCCATTGACATAAGAGTGGAGGATACTACCAGATCTATTATAAGAAAAGGAATAAACAGCATAAAGCCCATTTGGAAGGCTCTTGTAAGCTCGCTCACTATAAACGCGGGAACCACTACCTGAAAGCCGAGCTGCTCCTGATAATTCTGCAAATTGATTTCTTCTATATTTACCGCAACAGGCTCGTCGGTATCAACGGTGTCCTGAGAATAAACAGTCACCTGCTGCAGATCCAGAAAGAATTTCATGTTGCCGTTGGTGGTCTGCTTAAGCATAAATTCCTTTAAGGGTCTCCCCGCTCTGTCTATCGCTTCCGAGGTGGATATTTCCCCGTTGGCGTAAGGCACGTAAGCGGTTTCGTTTATCTCACTGAATACAGGCCACATTATAAAAATCGTCAGAAATAGTGCTATACCCGTCAGGATCATATTCGGCGGAGTCGTATTGGTCTGCATTGCGTTTCTGAGAAAGCTCAGCACGATTATTATACGCGTAAAGCTGGTGAGCATTACAAGAAGCGACGGAGCCAATGACAGAAGCGTAATAAGTATCATTACCTCTATCGGCTCGGAAGCGTCAATGCCTATCAGATCATACAAAGCCGAACGGTCGTCGCCCAAAGTAATATCGTCAAGATCAATACCGGAAGAATCGGTCGCGCTTGTATTGCCGCCGTTATTTCCCCCCGCCGCCTCAACGGGCGCGGTCTCATTGCCGCCGTCCGCCGCCGAAACGCTTATGGACATCACGCAGCACCCTATAACAAGCGAAAGACAAACCCCGAGAGAAACAAAGAATTTGACGAAGAGCTTTTTATTCTGTTGTACCGCTTTTTTAAGAAGCTCCTTCATCTTAAATAAAAACCCTTTCTTCGGAATCTGTTTACAAATGCGCCGCCGCGGCGTCATAGCCTATGCGGTCGTTTTTCTTCATTCGCTCATTAGCGGAAAGCACCGTTTCATAACCGATGATTTTTCGATATATGAGCCACTCCGCTCTTAATACCGGCTCAATGCTTTACAGCATCATCCCGATCTTCGGAATCACCGGATCGGTTTTGATCGACGCCGTTATCCTCCGCGGAATCGCTGCCGAATGCGCCTTGCGTTTCCGTCTGCGAATCCGCAGCGTTTTTGCTCTGCTCCGACTGCGGCTTCTTCCAAAGCACGGAAGCCAAAACCGATTTAAAATCCTGCGTTTCGCCGCCCGAGAGATACTCCTCCTCGGTGGACTCCAGATCACACAGCTTTTCCACTCTTTGGGGCGTTACACCGATCAGCATAAGCTTACCGTCAACGCTTACCACAAGCAGCATTCCGTCCCTGCCGAGATTGACCCGATCAAGCACTCTGAGCTTGCTTCCCGTGCCTATGCTTACTCTTTTGTTAAGCTTTTTTAACGCGTAGAACAAAAGAACGATAAGTCCCAGCACTCCCAAAAGCGACAAAAACCATACGATCCAATCCAAAGCTTTTACTCCTTAATTTGTTTAAAGCTCTTCGGCCGATAACCACCGTATCAAAACGACCTAAGGCAATTAAATTATGTGTCCTTATCGACTCATTATGTATCTGCGCTTTTTTAAAAGCCGTGATAAATTCAACTGCCGTAAACGGAAATAAAGCAAAGGGATTTTTCCTTTGCCTGCATTTCCTCATGTTGTCTTTCTTATCCCGCTCCGCAAAATTAACCTAATATCTTGGAAACAGTCTGGATTATACGGTCCGCCTTAAAGGGCTTTACGATAAAGTCAAGCGCGCCCAATCTGATAGCTTCAACAACCATTGCTTCCTGACCCATCGCGCTGCACATGATAACCTTTGCGCCGGGATCCTTCGACTTGATCTCCTGAAGAGCTTCAATACCTGTCTTATTGGGCATGGTGATGTCCATAATTACAAGGTCGGGCTTTTCGGCACCGTAGGTATCAACTGCCTGTGCGCCGTCCGATGCCTCAATGATGTTTGTGTAGCCGTTTTTCGTCAGTGCGTCTCTGATAAGCATTCTCATGAAAGCAGCGTCGTCAACCAGCATAATCTTTTTGTCCATATTAAAATACCATTCCTTCCTTATAGGGAGTTTTTTTAAAATTTTAAAATGTTAAACCGCAAAGAAATACTTTTCGATTTAATCTTGCCGTTATTCGAGCCTCGCAGCCTTATTCTCTGCTTAAGGTATCGATCAGCTTCGACTTGATAATCTCTGTGATTCTAACCGCAAAGTTATCGTCGATTACTACCACGTCACCCTTGGCAATTAAGTTTCCGTTTACCACGATGTCAACGGGTGCTCCCGCCTGACGTTCAAGCTCGATAATGGAACCCTGGGAAAATTCCAGTATATCCTTTACCTTGCGTCTCGCGCTTCCTATCTCAACGGATATTTGCAGAGGAACGTCCATAAGAAGATTAAGGTTATCTCTCTGTTCTCCCGAAAGCTTGACAGAGGGTTCGTCAAAGCTTTGGAACTGCGCGTTCTGTATGTTGATAGGCGTGGGCTGCGGATAACCGTAGCCTCCCTGAGGGGGTGCGGGCATAGGATAGGGGTAAGGATAAGGCATCGGCGCACCGTAAGGAGACGGCGGCACTTGCTGTCCCATAGCCGCGGGATCCGCCGCGGGCATGGGTGCCGATGCGGGAGCGGCTTGCGCGGGAGCGGGAGCAGGCGCGGGTGCGGGAGCCGGTGCTGCCGCAGGTGCCGGCGCGGACTCCGAAGCAGAGGAGTCGTCTTCTCCCAGCATTTTTGAAACAATGGTTTTCGCCAAATCTATTCCCATTACCGAAGCAAATTCCGATTTGATTACATTGTCAATTTCGAGATCGAAGGTGACCGAAACAACCGGGTCCTCGGGGTCAAACTCGTTCACGTCAAAGTTGCTGCTTACCTCGTCCATTATCACCGCCTGCGGTGTGGATATGTCGATAGTAAAGCCCAGGAAGTTGGACAAAGCGGTAGCACTTGCGCCCATCATTTGGTTCATTACCTCTGATACCGCGCTTATGTTAAGCTCGTCAAATTCAAAATCGGGAGAAACCTCCAACGGCTGACCCATAAGCTGGTTCAGGATAAGCTGAACGTCGTCCTGCTTCCATACCATCATGTTTGTGCCGCTCAAGCCCTTAACATATTGTATCTTGACGCAAACTGCCGGTTCAAGCTTGTGATATTCCATTTCCTTTGCGGTTTTCACTTCAACCCTTGGTGTGGTTATCCAAACCTTGGCACTCAGCATCTCTGATACCGCAGTTGCCGCGCTGCCCATACTTATGTTAAGTATTTCGCCTATCGCGTCCTTTTGCACATCTGTGAAATCAACATTTGCCATATGTTAAACCTCAATTCTATATACATTTTCGATTTTAACAGCCTTTTTATTGTTATAAACACCAAGCTTGCCGTCAAACCAATTTGCGTCGCCTATTCGAAGCACCACGTTTCCGTTTATGCTCTTATCCAACGGAATAATATCGTTGACCTGCAAATGCAGCACATCGGACATCTGAAGCTGCGTTTCGCTTAACACCGCCGTTAATGTCAGGGAGCTCTGATTGAGCGTGTTCATGATAGTTTCCTTGCGTTCTTGCTCTCTGTTTACGTCAACGTTCTTTCTTGCTATCTTGTTGTTTTTGGTAACAAACTTCTGCATCAGCTCGTCAAGATTCAGAGCGGGTATACATACCGAGATAATGGACTTGTTGTCGTTTACCGTAACCTCCAACGCCACTATGATCATCGTTTCGTCATAGCCTACCGTTGAAATGACACGCGAGTTGGTTTCAAGCGTCGTTACCTTAGGCTCCAGATTCAGGTACGCCTTCCACGGCTCTTTAAGGAATTTCGCCATATCGGTAACCACCTTGGACATTACGCTTGTTTCAAGCTCGGTAAAATCGCGGTCCAGCTCCGTGCTTGTGCCCGTACCGCCCAAAAGTCGGTCTATCATCGTATAAGTCAATGAATTGGAAAGCTGCAGAATGGTGGTGAAGTCCTCTATTTCCTTTTCTTCAATACCCAAGTCAAGCAGTCCCATAATAACGTAATCGGGCAAAGCGTTGTTGTACTCAAAATATCTTTGCTCTTCGATGGAAATAAGCGTGACCTTACAGTACAGTCGTAAAAGTCCCGTTAAATATGAGGACAAGAGTCTTGCGTAGCCTTCAAAAATAGTTTCAATGCTGCGTATTTTCTCTTTGGTAAACTTTTTAGGAGAACGGAAGTCATATTCCTTTACATTTCGCTCGGGTTCTTCGGACCTTTGAATAACTTCTCCCGAAAGAGCTTGATTTAGTAAGGCGTCTATTTGTTCCTGCGTTAAGGTATCCGCCAAAACTATCTCCCCTTTCGTAACTTTATTTAAAAAATATGTTTTGCTTTTTGACCGTCTCCGCAATTATGCAATCGAAATAAACTGCCAACGGCCGCGCGTTTTATACCGATCCTTTTTATAAAAAGCTGTCAGTATTCGGGTGCAGCCCCATTTCCGCATTTGAATTTCAAAGGAGCCTGAAATGGGCTTGGGATAACACGGCGTTTTACACCCAAAAGCTTATTCCTCCGCCGGTTCCTCCTCAGGAGGAACCGTGTTTTCGGAAGCATCGGTTATGATATTGCCTTCCTCGTCCACAGGGTGGATTATGTCGTCGGGAATACCCGTAACCGCACCTTGAATCTCGGGTCCGCTCTCGTTTCCGAGAACGTTGCCGCTGCTGTCTATCGTTGTATTATATTTGCTCTCCAAATTTGCAATGATCTGCTGAGCGTTGTTGTCATTATCGGGTCCGCTGCCGCCGTTTCCGGTCTGCATGATACCGTAATCATATTTTAAGATGTCCTCAATGGTGGCGTTGCTGTGTCTGTTATTGTTATTTCTTATAATAACAAGCTCAACTCGTCTGTTTTGCGCTCTGCCCGCTTCGGTATCGTTGTCGGCAATGGGAGAATACGGTCCGTATCCTTCCGACTTATACTTAGACGGATCTACGGTCACGCGCCATTCCATATAACCAAGAACCGAGCATGCTCTCGCTGAGGACAATGTCCAGTCGTTTACATTGGAAGGACCGGGTACATACGCAGTATGTCCCCCTATATTTATATTTGCAATGTATTCGTTAAGTGACCTTAAAGCGGGTACAAACATTCCTACCGCCCTGCGTCCCTGTGCGGTAAGCTCTGCGCTGTTGGGCGCAAAAAGCACCGAATCCTTAAAACGTATTGTAATCGCGCCGCTGGAGCTTACGGAAACGCTTATCTGATCTTCGCTGAACTCACTGCTGGCAGCCACAGCCGCGCTGACCCAGCCCGCAAGATCGTTGAAATTGCTGGGAAGCTCGCTGTTTGTTATCTGATTGTCGTTTTCGTCCATATCGCTGCCGGCAGGCTCCAAGCTGTTTCCATCATTATCCTTAACGGGTACGCGGTTGGGGTCCTCGGCAGTAACGAACGGATTTATATATGTACCCGAAGAAGTAAAGCTTTGAAATATATATTGCCATTTTACCTCATTGGGCGTGGAAGCCGCATAAAGCAGTACGAAAAAGCACATCAGCAAGGTTACCATGTCCGAATACGTGTTCATCCACGCATTGGGATCTATCTTGCTGCGCTCCTTTTTTTTCGCCATACGGGCCCTCCCTTCTTTTTTGTCGCATTACAGTATAACATAAATTTCAAAAAGTTGCAACCCAAAATTTTTCCTTTAACTCGTACAAGACCGTAAAAAGCCGCGAAATAACCTGTTTTTGACGTGAAATTATCGGAAAAAATTTTTTCTTTCGCTCTCAGTGAAATTTTTTAGGAGTATTTTCTTTGCGGGACGAAGACTGTCACCGAATCAACTTAAGAGTAATCCCTTTTCAGCCTAAAATTATTCCTCCGCCTTATTGCCGCTGCCCTTGAGATCCTTATCCGCAAGCATAAATTCGAGTTTTTCTCTTATAAGCGCGGGGTTTGAGCCTGCGGCAATCGCCATAGAGCCCTGACATATTATCTGCATACAGAGTATTTCGCTGTTATTTGCGTTTTCAAGCGCACTCGCCAAAGGACCAAATATAACGTTAGCGAGAAGCGAGCCGTAGAATGTGGTTACAAGCGCGGTAGCCATCGCGCTTCCCAAGCCGTCCGAGCTTTCCTCCATTGCGGCAAGCATGTTGATAAGTCCTACCAGAGTACCCAACATACCGAAAGCGGGACCCAATGCAACGCCCTTTTCAAAAAACGCCTTGTTGGCTGCATGTCGGTCGTCGGTAAAGCTTATGGCCTCCTCTAACATCTCACGTATCTTTTCCGCGTCGTTTGCGTCTACCAGAAGCAAAAGACTCTTTTTCATAAAGGGATCCGCCGCTTTGTTCGCGCTGTCTTCAAGGGTAAGTATACCCTGGCTTCTTGCGACTCTTGCGTATTCCACTATCTCGTCTATGTACTTCTGAGGATTGTACTTCGGCGGAAAAAGACAAATTTTCAAAAGCTTGGGCAAAGCCGCCAAAGTTGACATGGGGAAGCTGGCTATAAGTCCGCCCAAAGTACCGCCCACGGTAATAAATATACTTGCGGGGTCGATAAAGTCGCTTATTTCACCGCCGCTTAATATACCGAATATTGTAAGACCGAAGGCTAAGACCCAGCCTATGATAATCGTAATATTCAAAGGAAAGCCCTCCATTTACAGGAATTTTTCTGCTTGGTTTATCTTTTTCCCTATCGAGTATTTTCCGCAGGGAATAATATACTTATTTATTGTAAATCCGAATTGTCGCTTCTTCTTGAAGCTATTCGTCTGCTGTTGCGATTAAATTTAATGATCTCTTCCATGATCTCGTCCATTGACTCCTGAACGATGTAGCTGTGTCCGTTGCTAAGCACAATAATTGTATCCGGACTTTGTGAAACCGACTCTATCTGCTCCTCGTTGAGCAAAAACTGCTTTCCGCCTAATTTTGTTAAATAAATCATATTCTCATTATTCTCATCGGGTTGTCCCGATGCTGTTCCTTTTTTGATTATAATATCAACGAAGGGGCGGCCGACCGTATTTTTTTTACGACCGGACGCCGTTTTCGTCAATATGTTTTTTATTTAGCCCGCGCTTCCCTGCGCCGCTTAAAGCTGTTTAATACCGCTTAAAGCTTATCTCTTAAGGTTTACAAGCTCTTCAAGCATGGTATCCGTAACTGTGATTACACGGGAGTTGGCCTGGAAGCCTCTCTGTGTGATGATCATGTCGGAAATTTCCTGCGACAGGTCGGCGTTCGACATTTCCAGCGCGGTAGATACGATAGAACCTGTACCTACGTCGTTTGCCTTCTTGGTAATAGCCGCACCTGAGCTCAAAGACTCTTTCCAGTAAGATGTACCCACCTGATCGAGACCTTCGGGGTTCTCAAATACAACCAAGTCGATACGGCCCATCGCGATAGTGCCGTGAACGGTATGTACGCCGTAAATAACGCCGTCGTCGTCAATGAATATGGATTCCAGGTCCTTTGTGGTCTGATCCGCCGCGACAGAACCGCCGACTAATTTAACGGTGTCCATTGTTTCCGCAATGCTCTTGAAGAAGTTGTCCTTACCGCCCTGAAGACCCAGTCTTAAGTTGGTGTCGCCGATTGCACCGGCCTGAACCGCGCTGATTGTATCGGTTGTGGCAACCGTAAGTACTCTTCTGTTATTTTCGCCTGCCGCTGCGGCAATTGCAGCGTTAATATCGGCAGCGGAGGAAGCTCTTGTATTGGGAACTCTGATAGTAAGAACATTTTCTGTCCAGTTTGCCTTTACGCCGCCGTTTGTATTTGTATCATTGCCCTGAGGCGTGTAAGCCACGATGTTAATTTCATAGTTATTGGCAAACGCACCCGCCTCCGCTGCAGTAAATGTAAGCGAAAGAGGAGGATTAAGGGGATTTGCCTCATCGGTACCCGCAAAGTTCAGTGTATTGGTAGCAGCCACTGCATGCGTATCGGCAGGCATATTGGTATACTCAAAGTTCAAAGGAAGCACTTCGCCGGGAAGCTCAACGCCGCCCACGGTGAGAGCGTCGTTTATCGCCTGTTCAAGAGTTTTTCTTGTTTCGTTTGCCGCAGGAGTTTCGGTAGGAGAAAGGAAGTCCTGATCCAAGTCTATTCTTACGGTTATGGTTCTGTCGTTCTGTGTCGCAAAGGGAGTTTCGTCGTCATCTATATCTATAATGGTAAAGGAAATATTGCCGTTATCACCGTAGGAGTTTGCGGTAATAGTGTATGTATATTCGTCAAGACCGTCCTTATACACCTTTTCAACGCTTGCTCTTCTGTTGTCGATAGGAGGAACGTAAAGATTGATTCTGTTGCTTGATGCCGCTACTCCCGTGGGGTCGCCGCTTACGCCGAGAACGATGTTTCCGTTTGCGTCGCAGAGGTTGCCTACGTTGTCGATATGGAAGTTACCGTTTCTGGTATAGTAGATGTTGCCCACCTGGTCCATTACCTGGAAGAAGCCCTCGCCTTGGATAGCGCAGTCTGTAACGCTGTCGGAATAAGTAAGACCCGACTGTGTCATTACCTGTCCGATAGAGCCGAGGCTTGCACCGTAACCTACCTGATTGGCGTTGGTACCGCCCTTCATAATGTCGCCTGAGGTAGCATAGGATTTGTTCTGATAGAAAATATCCTTGAAGGTTACCGCACTTGCCTTGTAACCTGTGGTATTTACGTTGGAAATATTGTTACCGATAACGTCCATTCTCTGGTTGTGAACCTTAAGACCTGCCACACCGGAGTAAAGTGATTTCATCATAAGCTTATAATCCTTTCTGCTCTGACTCTAACCTTTATAATTACCGCCCGTCCGTCATTCGGGGCGGAGATGTTTCCTTTCGGTCCGACATCACACGATTACGGTAGAGTCTATGTTTGTAAATACGTTTTCTTTTAAATCTGCCTGTGATACTGTTGTAATAACCTTGTTGTTCGCAACGCTTACTATATACGCCGTGCCGTCCACCAATATAAGCGACTGACCGCAGCCCTTCTGCGCCGCCAATTCAACACCCTTGTTAAGCCTCTCCAACGCGTCATTTTCAGTCACATCGATCTCTCTGCTTTCAAGCCTTTTAATGGCATGATTGCTGAATTGAACCTGACTTTTCCCCGACAGCATTGTACGAAGCTCATCCGCAAAGGAATTTCCCTTTTCGTTGACCTTCTGAGAATTAACCTCGGTGCCGACAATATTATTTTTCCCGCTTTCAACAGGCTGATTTATTATGCTTTGATTTCTGGCTTGTAAAAACTCGCTCAAAAGCATAACTATCACCCGCCTTTCGTCAGGTTATGAAAATAATTCTTTCAGTTCATCGTTTTCCGATGTGTTTATTATCGAGGTTTCGGTTTCACGCTGTTCGGACTTGGTCACTTCGCTGTTTTCGGCGGGCCTTGTTTCCGATGCCGCTCTTGCTCTCGACTGAGCCGCCGCGCTGTCGGTGCTTTCGTTCTTACTGCCGCTGCTGTCCGAGCTTTCGGTACCGCCTACGCTGCTTGCCGAATTGCCGACCTTGATAACACTGTCCAAAGGATAGGACAAGCCGCCCATTACTATACGGTATACGCCGTTTTCAACCTCAATGCTTTCAACAACGCCGCTGTCAATGATCGTCTGACCGTCGGCATTCTCCGCCTTAAGCATTACGTTCTTACCGATAAGGCTTACCGCGTACGCTCCGTCGGTAGCCGAAACTGTGCTTCCCGTGGAATTTCCCGCAACGTTCATTACCGAGCCCAGGCCGTAACGCTTTCCGTTAACGATAATTTCAATACTGTTTTCATCGCTGATGTCCACGCCCGTAACAACGCCCGTTTCAACATTAAGCTTGACCTTTCCGTCCTTGTCCGTACCCGCGTTGGTAGCTACCGTAACTGTTTTTCCCGCAAGACCCGAAGCATAGCTTACAGTGTTGTAGTAAAGGCTGTCGCTGTTGGTCTGGAGCGCGGTAAAGTTAGCGAGCTGAGATACGAATTCGGTATTGCTGGTAGGCTCCAAGGGGTCCTGGTTGGTCATTTCCGCCATCAAAAGCTGAAAAAACGTGTCTATCGATACTATCGACTTGCTGTTGTCCTGTTCAAAATACTTCGCGTATTTGCTTCTAACGTCATCAACGCTGGTTACAGGTTCTGTACTGTATGCCATATTTTCTCCTTTCCGCCCTTTGATTCGGGCAAATTGCTTAAATTGAAATTCTCTGTAAAGGAATTTTCTTTGTCATACCTCTTTGTGCAGAAGCGCACCGTCAAAGCTTAAACCGCTTCATTGCCGAGAATCTCCGCAAACTGTCCCTCGTTTTCGTCGTCGTGTTCCTCAACCTCTCTGACGTAGGGATTTTTGCTGCTTCCGTCGTAATTCTGCTGCTCCGCTCTGCCGTCCTGCTCCGCGCCGTAAACTACCTGATACTTTTCAAGCTGTGTTCCGCTGTCCCTCATGCTTTCCTGCATGCTTTCGGCTCTTGAAGCCAATATAGCCGCCGTTTCCTTGCTTTCCGCAGTTATGGTAACGCTGATCTTGCCGGCGTTTTCCACAAGCTTTACGGATATCCTGCCAAGGGTTTCGGGATTCAGTGTCATCATCACGGTAGTTTCTCCGCCCTCTTCGGGAAGATTGTTCAAAACCTCGGAAACTATCTGAGTAACGATCTGTTTAACTCCGTTTTCGGTAGGCTCAAAAGCTCTTGCGATCGGCACGTCCGTTATCTTGGAGGATACGGTGCTTATTTCCTCAACGGGAACCTTGACCGCTTCGTCCCGCTTAACGGGTCTGACAGTCTCCGCCTGTTCTTCCTCTTCCTCGGGAAGCTCGGGCTTCTTTTCCTTTTTCTTCATTCCGAAAAGTCTTGCAAGCTCTTCAAACTCGTCCTCGGTTTCCTCCTGCTTTTCGGGTGCGTTGAGCTGTATGGAGGCTTCGGCATTCTCTTCGTGAACCTTAACTTCGAGAACCGCCTTAACCGTTTCGGTAACCTGCTTGAAAATGTTCTGCGCGATCTGCTCGTATTCCTCGTTTTCCGCTGTCTGTAAAACCGTCGGGCTTTCATTCGGCTCCGATGCCTCACAAGCCTGTAAATTCGGAATACCCTCCTCGCCGACGTTCTCGCTTAACTCTTTAAGCTGCGCCGAAGCAGCTTCGGGAGAGGTCTGCGGTGTCACCGTTTCCCCGGTGTAATCCGATGCTTCCGCCGCCGTTTCGGTCATTGTCTCCGCGCCTTCGGCATACGAAGCAATGCTGTTTTCCTCCGGCCGTCCGAAATCAAAGCTGTTTGCAGGTTGATTTTCCGTTTCGGGAATAACCTGTGCTGTTGCAGGTACAGATACGGGATTTTCAGTTTGCGCCGCTTTGCTTAAGTCAACGTTTACCGTATTCTCTGTTTGGGCGGTTTGAGCGTTAGCCTCCGTCATAACAGCGGGAATTTCCGTGCTTATAACGTTTTCCTGTCCGAATACCGTATTATTCGCTTCCGCTTGATTTACGCCAACGGTGTCATTGACCGCTTCCACCGTCAGAGGAACGTTAGCGTCAAGACCTAAGTCTAACTGCGAGTTGTCCCTGCCGTCGGATATATCGCCCGAGCCTACGGACTGAACACGCGGTGTCAAGGGATTGTAAATGCGGTAATTCTCGGGGATCGGTGCTTGAGTCGGTATCGGTTCAGCATACAAACTTCCGAGGTTAATGCTAAGTATCCGCCGAGCGGTGTCCTCAGAGGAAGCGGAATCCACAAAATCGGTATCTTCGATCCATTCGTCCTTCTCCACTCCGACAACTCCGTTTTCTTCCGCATTTTTCTCGGCATTTTTCAGCATGCTGTCGATAATCTGCAAAAGAGCTCCGCCGATTTTTTCCTCGTCCTCGTCCTTATCATCGGTCAAAGCGGTTTTCTTCTCCGTTTTGCCGTTGATTTTATCCACAAGCTTCATAAGGAAGATCAGTGCCTTTTCCTCAAACTCCTCTTTTTCCTTCTCGGGGTCGTTCAAGTCCTTAAAAGCTTTCAGCATTGCCTTTTCGAGAGCGTCCTTGGCTTGTTCGAGCAAGCTTGGCTTTTCATCGGTCACTATGATCTTATCCTTTGCGTTCTGGGACAAATCGTTCAGCTCCTTGACGGCTTCCTCGTCGACCTTAACGTTTCCGGATGAAGTGTACTCAACCTTTTGCGCCGTTTCGTACGCGGAGCCTGCCTCGCCCGATGCCGAAGCGTCATATGTATCGGAAGTGCTTTCGACCGTCTGCGAAACCGCGTTTTCGGAGCTTGCGTCCGCTGCCGTCTGAGCTGCGGAAGAGCTTACCGAGCCGGCAGAACCGTTTGCCGCATTGCCCGACAGCCCAATATCCGTGTCAACAGCCTTGTTCTGCTGTAAGCTTTGCATAAAGCTGCCGCTTGAAGGATTTGAGCCGATCTGCTGCACCGGCATGGAAGCCTGCACGTTCTGTGGTGTGACAAAGCCTGCGCCTATACTTATGTCCGTCAAATTTGTACCTCCTTTCTCAAAGATTTATTTATTGAAAAGGGATAAACCCTGTTCAACCTTGGTTAAAATTAGCCGCAAGTGTTCACGGTAATAATTATACACTTTTTTGTATAAAAAGTCAACAAATTTCAGACAAAAAAGTATATTCTTTCACCAAAAAAAATGACATTTCGCCATTAAAAATTGGACAAAACGCAGAATTTTTTAAAAAGCTTCATCGAACAATCCGCCTTGCTTATCTCTTTTTTTACTTTTCTGCCGCGCTTTGCCTTGACCCTCCGAAAAATTCTTCCAAAAAATTTTCGTTTTCCTTGGTCTCCTGCTCCCGGTATTCCTCAAGCTGGTGTTCCTCCAGCTTTTCAAGCTTTTTAACCTCTTTGGTGGCCTCCAGTACGTCCTCAAGCTTTTTTTCTATCTCTCTGTTCTTCTCGGCTATCTCCTGCCGCTTCATTTCAAGGTCCTGTTTTCTTAAGGTAAGATACCTGTTAGCCACTGAGATCTCATTGGGGTAGGCCCCTCGCCGGTAGATTCTTCTCAGCTCCTCGGTTTTATCCGCAATAGCCTTTTTTATTTCGGCTTCCTCCTCGTGAAGCACCAACAGCTCCGCCCGTAGCGCGGCGAGATCGTTTTTTTCCATTTCCTCAAGCTGCATTCGGTACTGCTTTATCCTGTCGAGGGTGAATTGAAATTTTTTCATCGTTGAAGTCCCTCCGAAGCAAATTTTCAATTCTCGGTTTTGGGCGTGTCTGAAAACAAAGCAATCAGTAGAAATTGTGCAAATTGCGGCTTTTCAGATAGCCCTTAATTGACCGCTTCCTTAAGCAATCTTACGGTATCCGCCAAATCAAACGATTCGTCCACCGCCTGCATCAAGAAGCCGTTTATTTTGTCGATCTTGTCTATTGCTTCGTCAAGCTTAGGATTTGTTCCGCTTTTATATGCTCCTATCGCGATAAGGTCATAGTTTTGATTGTATAAGGCCAGCAGATTTCTCAGTCTTGCCGCCGCTTCCTTATGCTCCTTGTCGCAGATAATGCTCATAAGTCTGCTTATGCTCGGCAGTATGTCGATAGCGGGATAGTGGTTCTGCGCCGCCAATTTTCTTGAAAGCACTATATGTCCGTCGATAATACCTCTTACGGTATCGGATATGGGTTCGTTGGTGTCGTCGCCCTCTACCAGTACCGCATATATTCCCGTAATGCTTCCGCCCTCAAAGCAGCCCGCTCTTTCAAGCAGCTTGGGCATATCGTTGTATATTGAGCTGGTGTAACCGCGCATTATAGGCGGCTCGCCTATGGAAAGACCTACGTCTCTTTTGGCCATGGCAAAACGGGTAAGGTTATCCATCATAAGTAATACGTCCTTACCCTGCTGCATAAAATATTCCGCTATCGCGGTGGCCGTCTGGGGACACTTGCTTCTCATCATGGCGGGCTGATCGCTTGTTGCGACAACCACCACGGAGCGTTTCATGCCCTCTTCGCCCAAATCGTTTTCTATAAATTCTCTTACCTCACGTCCGCGCTCTCCCACCAGCGCGATAACGTTGAGATCCGCCTTGACCTTTTTCGCTATCATGCCCATGAGAGTACTTTTGCCTACGCCCGAGCCTGCAAAGACTCCGATTCTCTGCCCCTTTCCCAAGGTGCAAAGTCCGTCTATCGCTTTAACGCCAAGCTCGATAGGCTCGGCGATCTTTGGTCTTGCGAGAGGATTGACGGGTATTCCCGAGATCGGCATCTCGTCGGTGTAATAAATCTCTCCGCCGTTATCCAAGGGATTTCCTATGGCGTCAACGATACGGCCTATCAACGCATTGCCCGTTTTGACCATAAGCTGCTTGCCCGTGTTGTCCACAATACTTCCCGGGCCTATGCCCTCTATATCGGTATAGGGCATCAAAAGCACCTTATCTGCCTGAAAACCTACCGCTTCCGCGAAAATATAGTCTTCCGTATTGCCCTTTTTATAAACTCGGCAAACGTCCCCTATATTGCACTGCGGGCCGCTGGCTTCCACCGTCATTCCAATGATCTTTTCTATTTTTCCCATGCTGCGCCTTGGCTCAAAGCCGTCGAGCGCGCTGGCAAATCCTTTTAAATCCATGTAATGTTCCTTTAAATAATTGTTTTATACCGCTCCATTTAAACTGACGTAATATCACAGTTTAAATGGATC
Organism: Oscillospiraceae bacterium; assembly: GCA_014799365.1. Taxonomy (GTDB): domain Bacteria; phylum Bacillota; class Clostridia; order Oscillospirales; family Ruminococcaceae; genus Ruminiclostridium_E. The sequence goes on along the minus strand of JAAVIF010000070.1, from coordinate 12,349 downwards.
GCACCCGAAACACTGATCCCGCGGTTATAAAAGGGATCGGTGTTAAACGGCGTCATTCCTCCGAGGTTTCCGCAGTCTCGGCAGCCGCCTGCACGGCATCGTCGGGCATTTCACCGATCGGTTCGACAGGTTCGGAGGCTTCCCCGATCTCGGCCGCTTGAACCGCTTCGTCGGGCTGAGCGGGCTTATTTTCCGTCTTTACCGACTTTGCGGCCTTTGTGTTTTTAGCGGCTCTTGCTGTCTTGGTCGGCTTAGTTTCCTTACCGTCGTCGGCTTCATCGGCTTCACTTCCGCTTTCTTCTTCCTTGTCTCTGAATCTTCCTCTGCCCAATTCTCCGATCATCTTCAGCTGAGTGGAAACTCCCGCGTCAAGTATTTCGCCGTCGCTTTCAAGCATAAGCGTGCCCGATTCGCCGTCGATCGCTTCAAATTCCACATTTACGGTAGGTGAAAAGCACTTTTCCAGTATTTTGAAATCGGCCTCCACGTCCTCGCTCATATCCAGCTTGGAAAGAGTTACTCTTATGTTTTTCGCGCTGCGGAACTCCTTTGCGGCGGCGGTTATCATCTTTTCAAGAGCTTTCTTGTCCTTTTGGCTGAACACCGTCATGGTTACCTTTTCAGCCACTTCCAGAGCAAGATCAAAAATGCCCCTGCGGTTTTCGGCCACAAGCTCAGCTTTTTCCTGCTCAATATCGCTGCAAAGCTTTTTCAGGTCAAGCAAGGTCTCCTTGCACTTCTTAAGCCCTTGAATATAGCCGTCCTCCTCGCCCTTTTTAAGACCCTCGCCGTAGCCCTCTTCAAGACCTTTTTTCTTAGCCTCGTCAAATGCCAAAGCGGATTTTTCGTCAATTTGGGCAAGCAGTCTTCTTCCCTTTTCCTTGGATTCCTCAACAAGCCTTTCCGCCTCCGCCTTGGCCTCCTCAAGCTCCTGATCCGCTTTTTTATGCAGCGCAACGGCGTACTCCTGTCCCTCTCGGCGGTATTGCTCCCTTAACTCCTCAAGCTCTTGAAAGTCTATCTTGGGAAGTACTTCCTCCTCGGCGACTTCTTTTTCCTCCGATTCGTTTTCGGAGACCGTCCCGTTCTCCTTATCCTCACCGTCATTCTTCATCTCGGGTTTACAGTCGTCAAGTCCCGCTATTTTATTGTTTATTATTGCGTCGCCCTCTATAACTATATTTTTAAAAGGGCTGCTTCCTTTGATAACTTCAAACATTGATTTGTTTCCTCGTCAAAAGTTTAATACTATTAACCATTTAAAAATTGGAAAAATGTTTTTTTAATTGGTTAATAGTGCTTCGGGTGTCATAACTATTTTCAATAAAATGAAATTAGTTTATTTTTTGTCAATCAAATATTATTGCCCGAAAAAAACTGTTTCGGGCAATAAAATGATTCTCTAACTGTAAATTATATCTGTAACCGTATCCGTCTTCAACCGTAATATTGCCTCATTATAGTCAATTCAGTTAAAAGATTAAGAAGCGTTAAAAGTGCGCAAACAGCCTTGCCGAAAATACATGCGGTGTTCCGATCGCAAGCAGCCTTTAAGCAATGATCTCGTCCTGTCCGCTCTTGGAAATGGTAACGACGCCTTCCTCTTCAAGACGTCTGATAATGGCAACGATACGCTGCTGCGCTTCTTCAACGTCACGCATACGAACGTTGTGCAGATATTCAACGTCGGTTTGAGTAGCTTCACGCTTACGTGTGGACATATTGGCGTAAATAACCTCGGCAACATCGGCGGTAGAGCCCTTGATAGCGATTGCAAGGTCCTTTGCGTCCACTTCGTTGATAAATGCCTGTATGGACATGGAATCGAGATTAGCAATATCCTCGAATACGAACATCTTCTGACGGATTTCTTCTGCCAGCTTCGGGTCACGGAGAGCCAATTCGTCGAAAATGAACTTTTCGGTGGAACGATCCACCTTGTTCATAACGTCCGCAATATAGTTGATACCGCCGACCTCCATGCTCTCGGTGGTGACCAGCATGGCAAATTTGCGCTCCAGCGTCTCCTCTACGGATTTTGTAAACTCGGGGCTTGCGTTGTCCATTTTTGCTATTCTCTCAACTACCTCGATACGAATGCTTTTGGGCAGCTCAGACAGTATCGCCGAGGCCTGGTCGCTTCGGCAGTAGGAGAGAATAAGCGCGATCGTCTGAGGGTGCTCATTCTGAACCATTGCCAAAAGGTTTTTATAGTCCGCTTTTCTTACAAAAGCAAAGGCCTTGGTCTTAAGCTGCTTTGTAATACGTTCAAACAGTGCTTTCGCCTGTTCCTCGCCGAACGCTTTTTCAAGGATTTCTCTCGCGTATTCAACGCCGCCCTCGGAAATAACCTTCTGGGTCAGGCACAGCTCGTAAAATTCATTAAGTACTCCGCCCACCACTTCAACGGGCCAGTAATCCATTTTTGCGACTTCAACGGTTATCCTTTCGATCTCGTCGTCGCTGAAATGCTTGTATACCTCAGACGCATTGGCTGCGCCAATGGCTGACAAAACCATAGCGGCTCTTTGTATAGGAGTTATTTCTTGAATATCTGCCAATTTATTTTCCTCCTTCGGGATTTGTTTCCGAACAGATTTTGTTTAAATCATCACGGAGCCGTTATTCGTCCCCTCTTATCCAGCTTCTTATCAGCTGAGCCACGATCTCGGGATTATTCTTCGAGAAGTCTTGGATCTCACGCTTAAGAGCTTCGTCTCTTGTCTCGGGCATTTCCTCGCTTAAGCTGGTAAGCTCGAACTCGCTCTCTTCAAATCTACCGGGATTCGGCATATTCTGGTCTCCTCCTTCGCTTCCCGCCGCATAGCCGTAGCCGTCCGTTCCGTCTGCCGCAGGGATCGGAGCGGAAACAAGGTGAGCGGGTGAGCGGCGTTTCTTTCTTGAACCGGGAGCGTTAAGCGCAAGGATAAGCAGAACGATAAGCACGATACCGAGAATGGTGATGATCGCTATCATTACCATGCTTTGGCTGCTTACGCCGCTTACATTGATAACGTCGCTGTCTATAATGGGATTGGTCGTTTCTATGAAAGGCGTCGTTTTAATGGAAACATTGGCAATATCCGCCCCGATAGCGTTGGCAATGGTGTTGCGCCAGCGGGTCTCCTCGTCGCCCGTAAGATCGTTGTTGCTTCTTACCACAACCGCGGCGGAAAGAGTAGCAATGCTGTATCCGTCCTTTTCTATCTGACGCTTTGTTTCGTTTACCAGGTAATTGATGTCATGCGCGTATTCCTGATAAAATTCTCCGTCCTCGCCAACCTCCAAGGTGGGATAATCGGGGCTTATATCCGCGTCCACTGTGGTTCCCACAAGGCCGCCCTGTGCCGCTATGCCGCCGGCCGCGCTTTTTGTATGCTCATCGCTTACGATGCCGGACTCAAAGCCGTTTTCATCAACATTTGAGCCATTGTATACAGTCTGCTCGGTCACCATCTTGTCAAAGTCAAGGTTAAGTCCCACGGATACGTTAATACCGTCGAAGGTGTTCAGCATTACAGACCTTATCGCTTCCTCATACTCTTCCTTGAGCCTGTTGCGGTAATTGAGCCTCTGATAGTATATCTCAAGCTTTTCCTCTTCCTCCTTGGCGGTGCTGGTGGTCATTTCGGGAGAAAGCTGGATTCCGTTCTGATCGGTAATGGTTATATTGATTCTCTTAAGTCCGGGAACGGAATTGGCCACAAGATTGTACATTCCGTCGATCTGCTCCGATGTGAGACTGTCTCTTAAAACGAGAGACACGCCCGCCGACGGCTCGATCTCGGAGTCGGACAGCACGTAGTTATTGTTTTCGGGAATACCGAGGAGCACTATCGCGCTGTCTACGTTGGTAAAGGTTTTCAGCGTGGCTCTTAAGTTCTCCTGAAGCTGCTGCTTCTCGATCTCGCGCAGCTCCTTGTCGGTGGAAAACATTGTAACTCCGTCTGACCATATGTTATAGTTAAATGTGGATTTGGGAAAGCCCGCCATGCTCATGCTGACTCTGACTTCCTCCACCATTTTATCGGGTACAAGTATATCGCCGTTGGCGTTTATTTTTATATCGGTAATCCCGAGAGTTTCTCTCGCATATGTAACTATTTCCGTTGCCTCGCTTGCCGACGCGCCGTTGAAAAGCACCTCGTAGTGAACCTGGCTCATGATAGCCGACAGTACGATGGCGGAGACCAAAACAACTGCCACCGCGGCGGAAATGATAATAATCGTTTTTTTGCTGAGAGAAGAAAATTTACTCTTGAAAAAATTTCCTATCTTAGCAAGAGTTTCTTTTACTTTATCCATCAAACAACCTCTTTTTTATCGCTTTATGCCGAGAATATTTTTGCGGAAAGCAATGCCGAAATCGCAAAACTATGCCGCAAATGCAATTTAATACTATTCTCAAACTAAAAATATCGCAAAATTATATGGTTTAGTTTGAGAATAGTGTTTCGGGTGTAATCTCAATCTAAAATAACGATTTGAATTTTTAGTTGAATTTTATATTGAGATTAGTATAAGCTGCTGAATTTTGTGATAATTTATAATTTAGTATTAAATGCTCATTTTTATTATCTCGTTGTAAGAATCCACAACGGCGTTTTTAACGTTGACAAGAAGCTCGGTGGCTATCTCCGCCTTTTTTATATTCGCCTGTATCTGTTCCAAGCCGTTGGTATCACCCAGCATAAGCTGCATAATATCCTCCTGCTTCTGCATATTGGCGTCTACCGCGTTGTTGAATATACCCGAAAACACGTCGAAAAACGTGGGAGCGGCAACACTCTGCTCCTCGGCAGCCGCGGTCTCATTATATTCGTCAAACACCCTTGCCACTGACTCCAAGGGAGTAACGACAGATGAAATGGGAACTATAAACATAACCTTTTTTCCTTTCTGCGAATAATATAAAATCAAAAAACAACAAATTACTCGCCTATCGTCAAAGCCTGCTGAGCCATTTTCTTCATGCCGTTGAAAATGGTAAGGCTGGCCTTGTAGGAGTTGCTGGCCTCGATCCAGTCGTACTGCTCCTCCGCTACGTCCACATTGGGCAGATAGTAGTAGCCGTCCTCGTCCGCGTCGGGGTGCGACGGATCATAAACGGGAGTCAAGGGAGTCTGATCCTCCTCAATGGAGGTGACAACAACGCCGTGTCCCGTACGCTGATTTCGCTCCGACATGCTCATTTGAAGCACGCTGCTGAAGGGCATCTTGCCCGAAACAAGAGTACGCGTCTTTCTGTTAATAAAGCCTCTTATGTCAAGATTGTCATAACCTTCGTCCGCCGAAAATACCACTACCTGCCTTACATAAGGCGTACCGTCAGAGGTTCTGGTGGTAGTTGCGTTGTTTACGTTCTGGGAGATGATGTCCATTCTGAGCCTTTGGGCACTGAGCCCCGAAACGGCTATATCAAGATTGCTGAGAAATGCCATTTTAAGCAACTTCCTTTCTCAAAGTAATTAAATATTTTCCTAATGCGTTTTAACGAGCTTTATTACTTGCGGTTATGCTCAGTTCCTGCTCATTGCGGTGCGCATCAAAGTAAACTCGCTGTTCATCTGATTTATAAGAGCGTCCTGAAGCAGTGCGTTTTTAACGAACAAAGCCTGCTGTGTATCGTTATCCACATTATTTCCGTCGGGCTGGTCGTAAGTGTTGTCGTCGGTATAAATATAGCTCGACAAATGAAGCTCCTTTTTGAACTTAGTATCCTCGGAAGCGTTCAGCTTGTCCCTCAGCACGCCGCTGAAATAAACATACTTACACTTATAACCCGGGGTATCCTGATTTACAATATTTTGTTCGATCACTCGCTGAGTCTGGTTGACAATCTGCAAGCCCTCTTCCAATATGCGAAAGCCTGTGGTATCAAAAAGAGCCATTTACTTTCTCCTTTCAAATAAAAGGTTTTGCGTCCCTGCCTTATAAATATATCCTTTTTCATTTTGAATTTATTTTTTTCTGTCCGCGTTTTGTCCCCGCGCAAGTCCTTGTTAAATAGGTACATATTTTTCGCGCTTCTTTCTTGTACAAAACTACGGTACAGATAATTATACAACAATAAAAAGAAAAAAACAACCGCTTTTTAAAATTTTTTGCAATATTTTGTGAAATTTTTATATTTTTACCAATGAATCAAAATATATTGCCGATATTATTGATTGAGAAGAGACAAAAACACGTTTCGTAAAAATCAACAAACTTTTCAATAAATTTTTGTTTGATGTCACGATTTTTGAAGCTGCCCCGAAAAACACACAGCAAAATATGCGCAAAATCCGGCACGAAGAATAAATTACCAATTCACCGTATACCGCGCCGCTTCGGCGAGTCTTTTCAGCTCTCTGCGCTTGCGCACTATATCCGCCTCCTTGAAAACGTATTCTTTTTTGGGAGGTATCCTTTCAAATTCTCTTTTGGCGGTATCCAAAGCCGCGGCGATCCTGCCGGGATGCTCAAAATCCATTGGCAGACGTATAAATCCCTCCTTTTTATAGGACTTTTCCGCCTCGTTGTACCACCACTTGTCAAATACGGGAAAACCGTCCTTTACATGATAGCCCAGACCGTTGCTTTCTCCCTGATAAATTCTTATTTCTCCGATCAAAATTAAATGCTTTTTTCTTTCGTCAAGATACGCCCTGTCGTAATTTTTCAGCGGTATAACGCACACCTCACGCAGAACGGTCCTTTTGCCGAAAAGCGTATAGCTTCCTTTGTATTTGCTGAACACCGCCGCCTTTTGAAGCACCTCAAAATAGGTATAACGCCGGTTTGTCCTTATGTAACGCTCGCATACGGCGCAGTATATCCAGCAAAGCAGCATGCCCGCAAGAACGCACGCGCCTACCGCCGCGGCGCAGGAAAGAAAAAAATCGCGGTCTGTGACAAGCTTCATGTTGAACATCAACGCCCAGATGATCATCATGCAAAACTGCGCAAGAGGAGTTACGGTGAGAACGATAGCCCTTGTGCGGCGTTTTATGTACTTTTCGGTGTATGAATGAAAATAAGTGTCCATAACGCCGCCTTTCCGTTTTTTTCTCCTAAAATCTCCTTGATTTTAGTTTCTCTGAGAATATTATACTATATTTGGGGTGCTGTTGTAAAGAAGAAAAAATATACATATACGGAAAATTTCGGTAATTATCACATAGGATAATTTTTTTATCGCAAATTTACAGAAATTTAAAAATTTTTTTATAATATTTTTATCAAATTTCAATATAACCCCTTGATTTATCCGAAAAATTAAGGTATAATTGTTTTATATCTTATACGCTGCGCCAATGTAAAAAAAATTTTTTGATCCGACAGCGGCTTTTACGATTGCGGTTCCATAAATTTTACACCAAAAGAAAAAGACAATATTTCGGAAAAGCGGACTCGGCATACCGCAAAAATAAGATACCTCACAGCATGAAGCTGTAAGTCGGTTTTTGACATTATCATACACAAGCTTTTTTAGGAGAATTTATATGCTTTCAAGAGAACGGATAGTCAAGCTTGATATTTTGACTCCCGATGAAACACACGCGAAGATCATTTCCGCTACAAATAAACAGTTTTCGCTGCAAAACAGCCACACCGGAAGATCGGATATGCTGCTGATAATAAAAGGCCGCGGTCTTCCCGAGGTCGAAACGGGAAACGAGGTCGACGTTATTGCGCAAATGAAAAGCGGCGAACGGGTAAAATACCCGTCATACGTGACCGTTTCCACGGATTACCAGCTTAATGTGGTGATGAAAACGGCAAATTCTCGCGTTATGGAGGAACGCCGCAGATATTACAAGGTGGAAGCGGATATTGACTGTATAATCAACGCCGTGGAAAGAAACGGCACAAGGATCCCGCAGGAAACTCCGGCAATGGCACAGATAAAGGACCTGAATATCGGAGGGATATTCCTCTGCATATGCGATGAACCGCTGCAAAAGGCGGATATTCTGACGCTGACGATCATGCTGGAAAACAAACATGTGGATATAAGAGCTGAAATAATAAGAGTGCAGACCAATGCCGCGGGGGACGTTACCGGCTACGGCTGCCGCTTTACGAATATAACCCCCGCGGTTGAAGAGACCTTTGCAAAATATGTGTTCAGGGTACAGCTTGACAACCTTAAAAGCGAGGATACGTAACATGCGGTGATCAAGAGGCGTGAAAAAAAGCTCTTGACCGTCGTAAATCTTGTTTATACATTTTATTAAATGAATTCTCTTTTATAGAGGAAGGACCGGTAAACAAACTATGAAACTGAAAACAGTGTTCAAAATCTTAATCATCTCGTCAATAGTGCTGCCCGCTTTGATAGTCGGTATCATAGGAAGCGCGGGCTACGAAAGCTTTTACGGCGAAATGGTGGCAAACGAGACCGCCTCTGTCTCTTACAGTGCCGCAAAGTCTCAGACGATTATATTTGACCGATATTCCACCGATCTGGCGACAATGGGTCAGATGGATATTATAAAACGCGCGGCGGGCGGAGATTACAACGCTATCAAAGACAAGGTGGACGAACTGCTTGTCTCCCGCGTACAGTCGGATTCAACGCTTAAGGATCTGATAATTATGGACAGCAACGGTTACTCGGTCGCCGCCGCGGAGCAAAGCTCGCTTTCACAGACCTACAAGGATTTTGACAAGCTGTCGGCAGTATCCGAAAACAGCTTTTATATAAGCGATATTTCCTTTGATAACGCTAAATATGAGGGTACAGCAAGCTACATTTACATAATCAGAGAGATCACCACCGCTACCGGCGGAAAAGGCTATATCGGCGCGGTAATTGACACTATGCCGCTTTGCGTAAGTCTCAACTCCACTTCGTTTTTCAATACAAAGGGCGTCATCACCTTTATGGACGCCTCAGGGAACGCGCTTAACGTTAACGGAAACGTTGTAAGAAGCTCCGACTGGGAGATTCCCGCAAATATAACCGCCGATTCGCTTGCAAGCATCGGAGAAAACAACAGATACGCCGCCTTTGACCAAAACGGCTACTACGGCGCGTACGGAAGGATAAGCGACAGCGAATGGCTCTGGATCGCTTACTATCCCGCTTCCGCCGCTTCGTTCGACGTAATTCCCGTGCTGATAATCGGTCTTATCGTGTTTGCGGTATTTATCGTAATAGACTCTATTATTGCTTTCGCTATATACCGCCGCGCCATTACCCCTATCGGCATGGTGACCTCGGCTATGGAAGAAATCAACGCGGGCGACCGCCAAAAGCGTCTGCCCAATTTTAAGGCGTATGAATTCCAAGTTATTTCCGAAGCCTTTAACTCGCTGCTGGACGAATTTTACGTTTCGGAGGACGTACACAGAACTATTGCTTCGCTGTCGGAAAGCATGCTGTTTGAATGGGATCTGAACGAAAAATCGCTTTTCGTTTCCCAGAACTTCAAGGATACTTTTGCTTTGGATTATGAAAGGGCAAATATTTTCGACAATTCTTTCCTTGCTTCCCTTATGAGCGAGGTGGACGCAAGACACTTTGTTAAAGATATGAACGCACTTAACGAGGGTCTGAGAGAATACGTCGAAAACGAATTTTTGGTCAAGACCAAGAACAATACGGAAATCTGGGTCAATATCAAAACAAGCGCGGTTTCCAACAGAAGCGGCTCCGTAATAAAAATCATGGGAATGGTGACCGACATCAACAACAAGAAGAAATCCAGTCTTCAGCTTTCCCAGAAGGCAAGCTACGATTTCCTGTCACAGCTTTACAACAGAAGCACCTTCCTTAAGGAGCTGCAAAAAATACTTGATCTTAAGAGAGCAAACGAAAAATACGCTATACTGTTTATCGACGTAGACGATTTCAAGTTTATCAACGACCGTTACGGACACAATGTAGGCGACGAAGTTATCAAGTATGTTTCAGACACTATCAAGGAATGCGTGGGCAAGGACGGAATCGCCGGACGCTTCGGCGGAGACGAATTTGTGCTTTGCGTAACGGGCAAGGATAAGGTCGAAAACTGCGACGATTTCTCAATGAGCATCATAGACGCTTTGTATTCGGGATATAACTGTGAGACCGCAAAGGTAATCCTTAACGTCAACGCCAGCATAGGCATCGCGCTTGCTCCCGAACACGGAACCAACGCCGAAAAACTGGTAGGCGCGGCGGACGAAGCAATGTACTTCGTTAAGAAAAACGGCAAGTCCAACTATCACATTTACGATCCCTCCTCCGCACCCGATCTCGATATGGGAAATACGATAATTTAATCGAAAAAACGAAGAGCTTACACCGCGGATTTTCTCATAAACTCCGGGTACTGCCCCTTGTGAAAGGAAAAATAAAAAAAGAGAAACACCGCACTAAGACTGTATGCTTGTACGGTGTTTCGTCGGCTTATGACAGGTTTGCTGTAAAATAAAGACAGGGCTTCCGTGCAGGGAAAGCGGGAAACCTATTTCATAAAAGCCGCCGAAGGACACGTGCGGGTTTTGTTGATACGGTTCTGAGGAAGCCGAAACAAAAACAAAAAAGGAGAAGCTTAAAGAAGACGTACCGAAAAAGAAAAAGGGATAAATTTCGATTTTCGGGGGATCGGCTTTAAGCAAAAAAGAAAATATGGCGAAAGTGATTGCCGTTACAAATCAAAAGGGCGGTGTGGGAAAGACAACCACCTGCAGCTCGCTTTGCGGATGTCTTACCGCGATGAACAACAGGGTTTTGGCGATAGACCTGGATCCTCAGGGAAACCTTTCGTTCAGCTTGGGCGCGAACGCAGACGACTGCTATACTATTTACGATGTTTTCAAGGGTACCGTAAACCTTTACGACACTGTTCAGCATGTGGGCTGCTGCGACGTTGTTCCCGCAAATATTCTCTTATCGGGCTGCGAGCTGGAGCTGACAACGGTCGGCAGGGAATATATACTCAGAGAACAGCTGGGTTCCGTGGAAAACGACTACGACTTCATTATTATAGATACGCCGCCGGCCCTGTCTATTCTCACCATAAACGCGTATACCGCGGCTAACGAGCTGATCATACCAATGGTGCCCGAAATACTTTCCCTGCAAGGGATCGCACAGCTTAAGGAAACTATTTTTGCGGTAAAGAAGTACTATAATAAAACGCTTGAAATAAGAGGTATACTGCTCAACAAGTACAATCCCCGTCTTATATTGACCAAGGAGGTTGAGGACTTGGCTAATATGATCGCGGAGCAGCTTGATACGGACGTGTTTGAACAGAAGATAAGCAACAGCGTCGTTATCGCGGAAGCACCCGCACACGCCAAAACCATTATGGAGTACGCGCCTAAGTCTAAGGCGGCAAAGGAATATACCGACCTTATATATGAGGTATTGGGTATGGAAAAACCCGTAAGAGTCGAAAAGAAGCAGGGCAGGGGAAGACCGAGAAAGCACCCGCTGCCCGAAGAACAGGAGTATTAAATTTTACGATGCAGTTATATTTTACTGTATTTCAAATTAAAATGTAACGGATGATTTGAAAAGGTTCGGGGGGCAATCCCATTTTTAACCAAAAATTAAAGGAGAGCGGCAAATCATGGCACGAAGCGCGAAAACCAAACACGTACTTGATTTAGTAGGCACCGAGCCCGTCAAGAAAATGGTTTCCCCCTCTCTTCAAGAGTTAAAGGGAAAAGCACCTCCGCTGTTAAAGCCGCCCACGGTGACTATCGCGGAAGAGATGTCGGAGCTTACGGGACTGCCCGTAGAGGAATTTCAGTCTTCTGCGCCCGAACCGCCGCAGGAGGAGCCGCCCTCGGTAATGCGGGGCTTTACCTTTATTGTTGGTGAGCTTATAAATCAAGAACTGAAAACGGTAGTCGACCGATTCAATCTGACGCCCACGGACAGCAATCTGTGGGAGCTTACCAGAAGCGCGATAGAAACAATAAGACCCGAATTTGCACGTGATGAAGAGGAGTATTTTGAAAAGTGCGAAAAGCTGCGGCCGAGGGTGATAAAGGAAATGACCAAAGCGGCGGTAAGAATCGCGGCAAAGGATAAAAGAAGCCGGGAATAATTATACCAATCCGTTTTTAAACTGACGAAATACTCACAGTTTTAAAGGGATTGGATTAAGCATGGGGGACTGTCCTAAAACGACAGCCCCGATTTTAATAATACGGCAAATTTCCAAAAAAATTTTTAAAAACATGTAAGATTTTTCAAGAAACATTGTCTTAATCTATGAAAGTAACTTTCACAGCGATTCACTAATAATACTAATATCCATTTAAAAAGTAGACAAGCTACTTTTTAAATGCGCTGCCGCAATAGCGGCAGCGTGAGGGAGCGAAGCTCCCTCAGATATTGTATTGAACGTACATATCCGCC
>JAAVIF010000069.1 GCA_014799365.1 Oscillospiraceae bacterium | reverse complement strand
TCTGTTTTGACAGTAGACAAAACAGAACAGGGTCTACTGTCAAAACAGAGTTACACCCTAAGCACTAATATCTGTTTAAAAAGCCATTTTATCCACTTTTTAAACAGATATTAGTATTACAGACCCTGTAAAATTTTGTCTGAAAGGTGGTTATGAATCATGACTGTAATGTAATACTAATTTCCAATCAAAGTATAGACAAATTTTGCTGTCGATTGGAAATTAGTGTTTAGGGTGTAATTGAAAATCATATTGTAGACCCTGTAAAATTTGTCTACAATATGATTTTCAATTAGTATAAACCCCCGTTAAATCCCGCAATGACCGCCGGATTTAAGCCCGTACTGCTTTAATGTATCCTCCGCAAACTGTTTGAACTCGTTTCTGACGCTTGGCGGGCCTACGATCTGCGCCTTGCTTCCGAACTGGAACAGCCAGCCGTAAAAGGTGGGGCTGAGATCGATCTCGGTTTCTATTTCAAAGCCGCTTCCCATATCAACAAAATGTGTTTTTAGCCCGAATCTGTCAATAACCACGCCTGCCAGTGAGTTGTCAAAACGCAGCTTTACTCTTGTAAGCTCGCCGCCGAACATGCCGAAACGTCTGCTGCAATGATCGTCAATGTCAAAGCCGGGGTCTTTATAGCTTTTTTCGTTTAATATCTCTACCTTTTCCATTTTGTCCGCACGAAAATCCACATGCTTTCTGCGCTTCACGTAGTAACCTGTTACATAGTAGTTTTCGTCTTTCCACACCAACGCTCTCGGCGAGATCACCAACGGCTTTTTATCATTGTGATACACTTTTTTCTTTTTTTCATTATAATTGAAATACAAAAAGCTGATTTTTTTCCCTGCCGAAATGGCTTCGTTTATGTAGTTGATATTATAATAAATACTTTCGTTGGTGGATTTAACGCGGTCGCTTACAGTTATCTGACGTATGAGCTTTTTCCCCTCGTATTTTCCCGCGATAGCCGAAATTTTTTTAATAAGCTGAACCGATTTTCGGCTGCTTATAAATTTACAGCTTGCGACAGCGTTTGCAAGCAAGTACAGCTCGGGCTGCTCAAATTCTCTGCTTGCCAAAAAATATGTAGTGTTTCTCGCCTGCTTGTCCGCTACAATGTCAATACCCGCGTCGCGCAAAGCCTCAATATCGCTGTACATTGTTTTTCTTTCGCTTTCCGCGCCGTATTCGCTTAGAAGAGCTTCAAGCTGCGCAAGAGACAGACCGTGATTTTCGTCGGTTTCCTCTCTGAATATCCGCGCTAAAATCAATAATCTGCGCTTTTGATTATGAGCTTTTGCCACACATTAACCTCCATTTTTCAGCGGTTTTATTTTCTCTTAATCCGAACATAAATCATTATAAAAAAGATACTATCTTATAAATCCGTTAAAGAAATCAAACAACCACATTATAAGCGGCAAGGAAACCGCCGACAGCACCGTGGAAACCGCAAAAATCTCCCCCGCATACAAGCTGTCCTTGTTGAAGCTTATGGCAAACATAGTGCAGATAGTGGCGGCGGGACAAGCCGCGGCCGCAACTGTTACACCCATTACCGTTTCGTCAAACGGGAATAACAAAAACAGGACGATCGTCAAAACGGGTATAATAATAAGCCTCAACGCGCTTATATAATAAATTTTCAGCTTTTTTAACGCGCCCGGCAGGTTTGTCTGAGCAATGGTAACGCCCGCAACCAGCATACCCAAGGGAGTAGTCATAGAACCCGCGTAATCGAGAGCCTGTTTGATAACATCGGGAAGGGATATTTGCAGGAAAAACAGTGCCGCTCCTATCACTATGCCTATCAGAGCGGGGCTTGCGAGGGCTTTCAGCACCTGTCTTACTCCCGTTTCACCCTTCATCATGATAACTCCGTGAGTCCAGACTGCTATATTGAATAACGCATAAAAGGCGGTAAGGTAAAACACTCCCTCATCGCCGTAAATACCATTGATTAAAGGTATACCCATAAAGGCACAGTTGCTGTAAATCGCGGAAAAGCGTTCAATCGAAAGCCTGCCGTTATCGTCCTTTGATCTGTTTCTGACCTTGGGTATACAAAGATAGCCCAATACCGCCGCGAAAAGTATTGCGATTACCGCAAGAAGCGCGGCGTAGCCCAATCTTTGGAGCCGCTCCGCGTTTAATTCCTGCTGAAATGAGCTTACCAGCAGCGCGGGAGTAGATACCTTGAGCGCAATATCGGAAATACCCTTGTTTACCTCATTTCCGATTATTTTTGTTTTTTGGCAAATAACTCCCACCGCGATAAGCAGTGCCATGATAACGATCCGCGAGATAATTTCCATCAATTGTAGTCTACCACGTCAAGCCAACTGAGCATTACGGCTTTTTCACTTTCCGAAATATTTTTCTCCCCGAGACCGCAGGCGGCAATAAGGGGAAGCCATTCATATACATATTGCCTGTCATAGCCCGATTTTTGACAAAACAGGGTTATGTAGCGTTCCGCAAGCTCGGTGGATATAAGAGTAAGCTTAAGATAGGTCCTTGCAACGTCCGCCCCCGCGTTACCGCGTGAGGAAGCTACCCAGTCCAGAACTATCACCTTGTCCATGCCGTCTATCAGTACGTTTTCGGGGCCGAAATTTCCGTGACAAAGCTTGCTGTGCTTGGGCATGGAAGCAAGACGGGTCTCAAGCTCGTATCTTTTAATATCGTCGATAAAGGGAAGCGTTTTTATTACTCTTGCCATCTTATGCTTAAGCTTGACAATATCGCCGACAATGTGCGTGTTTATGCTGAGCTGAGTATCCAAAAGGATATTTAAATAATAATCCTTTTTGGCGGGGTTTTCGTCCATAAGCTCCAATACGGTCTGACCCTCGATATATTCGGATAATATAGCCAGACGATCGTCTATCTGTTCGACGCCGTAGATTTTGGGCACTCGTATTCCCTGCTCCTCCGCTTTGGTCTGAAGCATAGCTTCGTAAAAAATCTGTGTACGGGGGAAGGATTTATCGAACAGCTTGTATGCAACGCCGTCATACTCCAACACCTCGATCTTGGAGGTGTGAACTACGGTTTCGCCGTTTTTGCGTAAATCTTGATATTTCATATTGTGACCGTCCTTTCATTTGAATAGTCGGTGATTTGTTTGCGGCTGTAATTTTTTGTAATACCAATTCCCTTTTGAACTGACGTAATACCCACGGTTCAAAAAGGGATTAGTATTAAATGCGGCGTTACGGATTTATTCCTCGACCTTAGTATTCTTTCCCACAAAATATGAAATTACTCCGCCAAGTACCAAAGCAAACACGCCTATCAGTGTGTCAATGTTTAATCCGAAGCCCTCGGGCAGTATGGCGTACAGCGAGCCCGCGCACATTCCCAAAATCGCGCTGAATACCATTAAGCGAGCCTTGTTAAGAAGCAGCCTTATAAGCTTTGCCCCGAATACCAAGCCTAAAAGCACACCCGCGGCAGTGGGGATAATTACGGCAAAGTTGAAATCCTTAACGGCGGAAATAACGGTTGAGTATGTTCCCAAAAGCACCATTATAAATGAACCGCTTACTCCGGGGATTATCATTGCCACCGCCGCCGCAAAGGATGCAAGAATTATTGTTGCAATAAACATCGGGGTTATGGTGTAGCTGTATTTTGGGGTCAAAATAAAGTAATCCGATACATAAATCGTAAAGGTTACCGATTCGCCCGGCTTTATTTCCGCGCTTCCCGCAGGTACTATTACATCATCGCCCGATTTTCCCATAAGCTTATCGATAAATCCCTGTTTGTTTGTTACCTTAACGCTTTCATCGTTGGAATAAAAATCAAATATTCCCCCGAAACCGTCATGGTTACGATCCCCCTCTATTTCGAGCCACCATTCATTAACAGTCTGACTGCTGTTATTGGTAACCGTGATCTCGTAATAATCATTACCTATACTCTCCTCCGTCACGGGCATAGGATCGGAGGAGCTATTTTCCAAAACCGCCAATCCTATTACCAAGCCCAGCGCAATAATAAACGGTACAGCGCAAACGGGGCGGAACTTTTCCTTTATAGTGGCGTTTCTTATAATAAGAGGTACACTGCCCAAGATAAGCCCGATAAAAAACATATAGGTTTCGGTGGGGAATTTTTCAAAAAGCAGCGTTATTATATTTGAAAAGCCAACAATGCCAAGTGCCGCGCCTATTGCAAAGAAAATCAGGAATTTTATATTTTTCTTGATCTCTTTAAAATCCAATGCCAGCGCGCCGCACACCTTGTCGTAGCAGCCGAATGCCACCAGCATGGTGCCGCCGCTGACTCCCGGTATGACGTTGGCAACGCCGAACACCGCACCGTAAATAATTCCCAGTAGATTTTTCATTTTGTCTTTTGTTTTCCTTTCGATTTTGTTCCGTTTTTTCGTTTTATCTTTATTCTTTTTTACTTTATCTTTATTCGGTTATTCTCTGTTTAATGTAACCGCAGCCAATTGATAGCAGTTATTGACTCTCGGTATCGGGAATACGTTGTTCCCCAAGCCCCTGCTCACTATCATCTGTGTATTGTGCTTTTTGAATACTCCCTCGGTATATTTGGGAAACAAGCCCTGATTCGGAGCATACAAGCCCTGATGAGTAAAGGGTATACGCACCTGTCCGCCGTGAGCGTGTCCCGTCAGAACTAAGGAAACATTTTCTTCCGCATAAAGCTCGAACAGCTCAGGACGATGAGAAAGCAAAAGGGTAAAATCCTCGTCTGCGGTAAGCTCCTCCAAAATCGTTCCTTTTACAAGATCGCCGACATAGCCGCGGTCGGAAAGCCCCAGAATAGGAAGTCTTGCTTCTCCTCTTGCAATATAGGTTTTTTCGTCGTCAAGAACGCATACGCCGTTTTCAAGCAGCATTGGCTTGATTTGACTTTCATACAGACCTGTCCATATTTCATGGTTCCCGTTGACATAATAGCACGGAGCAATTTTTACCGCTTCTTTTATAAACGTAACAGAGCTTGCCATTTTCTCGGAGTCAATTAAATCGCCGGTTATTACTATTATATCGGGATTTTCTTTTTTTATCGCTTCTATCAGTCTGTGCTGATTCTCCCCAAACAAATTATTATGCAGATCGGACGCCTGAACTATTTTAAATCCGTTAAAGGCCTCGGGGATATTTTTATCCTTTATATCGTAACAAACAGTTTCAATTCTCATATTATCCCATATCAGCAAAGGGGTAAATATTGCCAATACCAAGGATAAAGAAATAATAATGCGTTTTTTTCTTGACATGTATTTTCCCGCCTTATTTGACCGAATTGAATTTCTTCACAAACTCCGCCCAGAAAGTAAACACCAAGGTGACTATAAGCGAAATAAACAAAACCAATACATTAGGCGCGGAAAAACCGAACGCCGTATTTAAATACGGAACATAAATTATTACCAAGGAGCAAAGGAAAACAAGTCCTGCCTGAAATGTTCCCGAAAAACCGTGCTTTTCCTTTACGGAAGATATAAAAGTTTTTTTTCGGGAAGCAAGCGTGAAGCCCTCCAACACAACTCCCGTAGTAGCCATCATCAGAAAAATAGAACGGTGAGCCTCCACCTCGAGGTTTATTGTAAATAGATAAAACAGAATCATAGCCATTGCGAGAGTTCCGCCCAGAATCAGAGCCTTTGGGAAAAACGTATTGTTTACAACACCCTTTCCGATAAATCCGCTGGGTGTAAAATCCGCCTTTATGTCAAAGGTGTTGCCCATAAACATGGAAGCCGCAATAGGAAATATGACCCCCGACAGAAGCACTGCCAGCACGGGAGAAAACAAAGCCGTTCCGCCTACTGCCATAACCACCGCCGCAAATATCGCAAGAGCAAAATGTGCGGCCAGCAGCAGAGCCAGCGCGCTTTTTAAATTGCGGTGTACCTGCCTGCTTTCCTTTACCGCTTCGGCGATTGCCAGCAAATTATCATCGCTCATCAGCATGTCGCAGCTTTCGGCCGCAGCGGGAGAAGCGGTGCTGTTTACTGAAATGCCTATGTCAGATTCCTCAAGAATAGCTATATCGTCGGTATCGGTGCCTACCACCGCCACTATCTCACCGCTGCTCTTAAGTAAATTTACCGCCTTGATCCGCTGTTCGGGAGTTATTTTAGCAAAAATACCAACATTTTTTATATCGGGGGTAAAATCAAGCTCCGAGCCTAAAACGGTTTTCGTGCTTTGCAGTCCTATCTGCCTTCCGATAGCGGCGGCTGTCTCCTGATCGTCCCCTGTCATCATAATTACTCTTACGCCCGACTTGATGCAGGATTTAACCGCATAAGGAACCGTATCTCTTGTGGAATTTTCCAGAGCCACAAGCCCTATGTATTCGTAGCGCAGATCGGAAAGCTTATCGGGTGCGGGCTGATCCGCGGGAAGCACGGTAAACGCCACCGCGAGTATCTGGCGGCCCTGCTTTGCGAAAGCCTGCCGCTTAAGCTGTATGTAGTGTATCTCGTTGGGGTCTATGTTGCAAAGGGCCAAGATTTCCTCGGGACTGCCCTTGATGCAAAGCAGCCTTTGTCCGTTTATCTTCCATAGATTTCCCGCCATTTTCGCGCTTTCGGAAAAGGCATATACGGCCTCTCTTTCGTTGGAAAACAGCTCCTTTACATCCGTACCTCCAAAGGTGGAATACAATAAAATGGCTTTTTCCGCCGCCGAGGTGGGAGCGGGATCGCATGCCAAAACACAGACGTTGTTGAAAAAGGCAGGCTCCTCCGTAAAAACATCCGCCACCTCCATGTGATTTTTGGTAATGGTACCCGATTTCTCAACAAGAACACAGGTTATCGCGCTTAATTCCTCCATTGCGGCAACGTTTTTTACAAGCGCGTGCTTTCGGTTAAGCCGTCCCGCGCCGTTCAGATAAAACAGCCTTACAAGCTTATCCGCCTGCGAGGGGATAAAACACATTCCCACGGATATGGCGGGAAGAGCTATATTTACCAGTCCGTCCGTAAGGGTGTTTATTTCCTCCGCTCTCAAAAAGCAAAGCAGTGCCGCAACCAGCGTTTCAAGCAAGCCCATAATAAGGATTACTATTATCGGCCTCTTCATGCTTTCCTCAAAATGCGACGGACGATAGCTTTCCTCACGCTTTACCGCTACGTCCTCGCCTGTGGCGAAAACTCTTGCCACAAGGCTTCCCGTGATTATCAGGGTGTTTTTGTAAATGCAGGTGGATTTTGGCAGCTTTCTCTCACTGTCCGAGCCTATTTTTTTTGTTACGGGAGTACTGTCTCCCGTAACAACAGCCTCATTGACCGTCAGGTCCTCGGCCTCGAGCAAATGCGCGTCGGCGGGAACTCTTTCGCCGCCCTGTAATACTATTATGTCGTCGGGGACAAGATATTCCTTTCTGACCAAGGTAAGCTCCCCGTTCCTTACCGTACGGAATTTCATTCCGCCAAGCTTTTTAAGAGTGGTTTCCTTGTCGTACAGCTTCATTTGAAAAATAACGTCGCCAACCGTCATCATAACGGTAAGCAGCAGCATTACAGCACCCATCACGTACTGTCCCGCCAGAAACAGAAGCACTACGGAAATCGCCTGCGCAAAAAAACGGGGGCAAAGGATTGCTTTTTTTAAGCTGTATGAGCCGCCGTCTTCTCCGCTGTCCTCATTATAGCCGTACATGGACAGTCGGTTTTCGACCTCCGCGTCGGTAAGTCCTCTATATTCGGATTTAAAATTCAAGATTTGTGACATTTTATGTACCTTTCCATAAGCCCGCGCCGATCGTTCGATTTGCCGTATACTATTATAATATATTATGCGTTATCCGCAATTTCGACATTTTTTTAAATACGGTAACTTGCACGTTCGACGTTGGATATACCTGTTTATATTATTGCATATTTCAGGAAAAAAATCAAGGGGAAAATGCGGAATTTTGCAGAACGGGCAAATACAAAAACAGGAGCTTATCCGGCATTAAAGGATTATGGGGCTAAAAAATAAAAAAGAAAAAAGCGGCAAAGCCGCCGCTTCGGACGCTGACATCTTACCGATAATAATATAATCAGACAAATTTTCACGCCCCGTTGATTTTTGGCAAAATTACACATGTAACCATTGCGGTTATAGTGCGCAGTTATATATTTTTGCCAAGCACATCAAAATGTGATAATTGCGTGAAAAATATCATCATTATTATTTTTTGATTTGTGACAATTAAGTTATATTCAAGTGAAAATTATTTCCATATTTATTTTTATTAGGTGTATAAAACATGGTAAAAAAGTGAAAAATAACGTCTTATTATTTTTTAAACCCCTATGTGAACACTAAATCGCCTTTAAGAATAAAATATAACGGTATAAAAAACTTTATTTAAGAAAGGCGGACATAAAATGAATATTTCCACACGGGGAATCGACATTTCCTATGCAAACAAAAATCTTGATTTTGAACGCATAAGATCGGGCGGCATAACCTTTGCCATTATTCGCACAGGCTACCGTCAAAAAACGGACGAAATGTTTGAAAGTCATATGAAAAACGCAATAAAGGCGGGACTGAATGTGGGCGTCTATTGCTACTGCCTTGCAAAAACACCCGCCGAAGCAAGGAAGGAAGCGGAGTATGCGTTAAGCTTGATAAAACCGTATAAGCTTACTTATCCCGTTTTTTACGATATTGAGGACCCGACGGTGTTGAGTCTGTCGCGCACTAAGCTTACAAATATTGCTTTAGCGTTTTTGGAAAGAGTCGAACAGGAGAATTACCGCGGAGGGTTGTACGCCAATCCTTCAATTCTGGAAAATAATTTGACAAGCGATAAGATTTTAAGCCGATACGATCTGTGGCTTGCCCACTGGACAAATGACCCCGCTATACCGAGCAAGTACAACTTTGGGCAGAAAATGTGGCAGTGGGGAGCCGACTATATTTACGGCGCAAGGGAAAAAATCGACTGCGACATTTGTTATGTGGATTACCCCGCCATAATTGCCGCGGACAATCAAAACGGTCCGAACGGCAGCGAACCCGAGCCCGAACCGAGCATAGGAGATATGGTGCTGTTCAGCGGAGGGCGGCACTACGCGGCTTCGGAATCAAATACGCCGGTAGGAAAGGTAAGAACCGCGGGGACGGCGCAGGTAACAAATATTGCCCCCGGAACCGCACATCCTTTCCATTTAATAGGCGACAGCTCCAACGTTTACGGCTGGATAAACGAAAACAGCCTTTTCCGCAGCACGGCCGGCGCAGTGGCTAAGGCCACGGCGACCTTGAATTTAAGGGAGTCTCCGCAAAGCGATAATGTGCTGACAGTGATCCCAAACAGAGATACCTTTATTATTTTTAAGGAGTTTAAGGTGTCCAAGGACGGAGTGCCGCTGAGAAAGGCGGCGTATAACGGATATATCGGATATGTTAACGCGGACTATTTTTCCTTGTAACCATTATAATTTCATACCAATCCCTTTTTAAACTATGGAAAAATCCATAGTTTAAAAAGGGTTGCACCCTAAACACTAATCCAACAGTTTTAAAAGGGATTAGTATCAGAAATAATATCGTCATATTAAAAAGGGGCTGTCGAATAATATCGACAGCCCCAAAAATATCGGAATTTTATAGGTATTATTGAAACAGTATTATTTTGTAAAATAATTCACCGCGTTATTATAGCAAATATCCTTAACTATCTCTCCGACAAACTCAACCTCGTTGGGATATTCGCCCTCCTCAATAAGAGTACCCAGCATATTGCAGAGAATACGTCTGAAATACTCATGACGTGTATAAGACAGGAAGCTGCGGCTGTCGGTAAGCATGCCCACAAATTTGCTCAGCAAGCCTACCTGCGACAACGCCATAAGCTGTCTTTCCATGCCGTCCTTCTGATCATTGAACCACCAAGCGGAGCCGAACTGCATTTTGCCAACTACTCCGCCCTGCTGGAAGCAGTTGATAATGGTGGCAAGCACCTCGTTGTCGCGAGGGTTCAGACAGTACAGAATGGTTTTCGGCAGCTCGTCGGTGCTGTCCAAGGTGTCCAGAAGCATTGAAAGCTTCTTTGCAAAGGTCTGATCCTCGATAGCGTCAAAGCCCGTATCGGGTCCCAGAAGTCTCATGTATCTTGAAGAGTTGTTGCGCAGCGCGCCTATATGATACTGCTGAACCCAATGCAGCCTTGCGTACTGCCTGCCCAGATGAACAAGGATATAGCCCTTGTACTGCTCTATTTCGTTTCTTGTAAGATCATCGCCTGCAAGAGCCTTTTTAAGTATCTTGTCAACCTGATCTTTTTCGGCGGGCATAAACATAACAACGTCAAGAGCATGGTCGGAGCATACACAGCCCACACTGTCAAAATACTCGATGCGCTTGGTCAAAGCTTCACAAAGACCGTCAATACCGTCGATCTTTACGTCCGCCGCGTCCGCAAGCTTGGCAATATAGGGCACAAAGGTGGGAAGCTCGATATTTATCGCCTTATCGGGGCGGAAAGCGGGAGCGACCTCAACGTCAAAGCTCTTGTCCTCCTTTAACAGCTTGTGGAAGTGCAGGTCGTCAATAGGATCGTCGGTGGTGAAAAGCTTTTTAACGTTGCCCATTTTGATAAGCTTGCGCGCGGTCAAGGTCTGAAGCTTTTCGTTAGCCTTGTTGTAAATTGTTTCGGCGGTTTTGGGCGAAAGTATTTCGTCGATACCGAAGAAACAGCGCAGCTCAAGGTGAGTCCAGTGGTAAATGGGGTTGCCGATAGCGTAAGGCATTACCTCGGCGTATTTTAAGAATTTCTCGTAATCGCCCTTGTCTCCCGTTATGTAGCTTTCGTCAACGCCCATTTCACGCATAAGACGCCACTTGTAATGATCTCCGCCAAGCCATGCTTCGGTAATAGAGCTGAATTTCTTGTCATTGTATATCTCCTCGATATTCAAGTGACAGTGGAAATCGAAGATAGGCATATCCTTTGCGTAGTTGTCGTAAAGAGCTTGAGCTGTTTGGTTTTTCAGCACAAAGTCTTTGTCCATAAAGTTTTTCATTGGTATCGTTCCTTTCCTGTAATTTTTTATAGAGCATATCCGCTATACTCCAAGGTTCAAATAAATTCTACTCTGTTTTCGGTTATGGTGTGGTTTTCGGGTTCTCTTGTCCATTTTAAAAGATTTGTGTTGAATATCACTGTTTTCTCCTTTCGGAAATTATTATACACTAAAATCTTTGCTATTAAATTATCCGATTGTATAAGATTTTCCGCACATTCATGATCGGCAAAACCGCTTTAAAAATGCTTAATCAAAAAATATTTTGTCAGCTTGGGATTTTTCTTATTCTCCCTGATAAATTCAACCTCAAATCCGCATTTTTTATAAAATTCGGGAGCCTGAAAATCATAGGTGCTTAAAGTAATGCTTTCAAATCCGTTGTCGGCGCAATATTTTTCAACCGCTTCAACAAGCCTTGTTCCGATATGACTGTTGCGGTATTGTTCAAGTATAATAAGATCGCTGATATGGACCTCATTATAAGATGAATGACCCCTGATTACACCGACAACCTTATTATCCTCTTTAGCGATAAAGCCGAATGATGTATAATCGCATACCACACCGTTTTTATCGGCGAATTTGCTAAACTCGGTATCTATAAGACTGTAAATATCATCATCAAATTTCTCGCTGTATTCAATATTCAACATTGCCACACTCCAAACAAATTTTGATTCACAGTTACAAAGTAACCCCCGACTTAAATATAGCAATATCCCTTGAATTATACCTCTCATTAACCGTCTGCTTTCCGTTTGCGGTTTCGACGATCAGATCCACAAGCTGCTCCAATTTATCCTCGAAGCTGTCCCCTAAGGCAATTCCGCCTGCGTCAAAATCAATCCAGTTTGATTTTCTTTTGGCAAGATCGGAATTTGTGGAAATCTTTATGGTAGGCACAAAGCCGCCGAAAGGAGTACCGCGTCCCGTGGTAAACAATACGATGTGACAGCCCGCGCTCGCAAGATTGGTAACGGCCACCATATCATTTCCCGGACCGTTTAAGAGATTAAGTCCGTGCGCGGACAAAGCGTCGCCGTCAAACAGTACGTCGCATACCTCGCCCGAACCCGATTTCTGAGTGCAGCCCAAGGATTTATCCTCTAAGGTGGTGATGCCGCCCGCCTTGTTTCCGGGAGAAGGATTTTCATACACGGGCTGATCGTGCTTCTGATAGTATTCCTTGAAGCCGTTTACAAGCTTTACTATCTTGTTGAAGGTCTCCTCGTCCTTTGCTCTGTCCATAAGAAGCTGTTCGGCTCCGAACATTTCGGGTACTTCGGTAAGGACGGTAGTGCCGCCTATTGCCGCCATATAATCAGAAAATCTTCCAACGAGAGGATTGGCGGTAATTCCCGAAAGTCCGTCCGAACCGCCGCACTTTAAGCCTACCTTAAGGCAGGATATATCCTTTTCAACTCGTTTGTCGTCCTTTGCTTTTTGGTACAGCCTTTCCAAAAGCTTAACGCCTTCGTCTATCTCGTCCTCAACGTCCTGAGCCACAAGAAACTCGGTGCGATCTTCGTCATACTCTCCCAAGGTTTCCTTAAAAACGTCCATGCGGTTGTTTTCGCAGCCCAAGCCCAATACCAATACGCCGCCGCAGTTGGGATGCTTGACCATTCTTTGGAGAATTGTACGGGTGCGGATATGATCCTCGCCTATCTGCGAACAGCCGTAGGGGTGAGTATAAGTAAATACACCGTCTATGCCCTCAAGCTCACCGTGCTTTTTATTAAACTCGGAAACTATCACCTTTGCCTGTGCGTTAACGCAGCCTACTGTGGGAATTACCCATAATTCGTTTCTGATTCCAACCTCACCGTTTTTACGCTGATATACGGACACCTTTCTGTTTTTGTAGCTTCCGAGGGCCGGAATATCCTTTTTGTTGTAGGAATATTCGAGAGTGCCGGAAAGATTGGTGGACATATTATGGCTGTGGATATGCTCCCCCGCTTTAATATCGGCGGTCGCTCGGCCTATCACCTCGCCGTATTTTATAATATGCTCGTCTTTTTTAATATCCCTTAAGGCAAACTTATGACCCTTTTCAATATCCTCCGAAAGGGTAACACCCTCCGCTTCCTCTCCTTTTTTAAGAGAAACAAGAGCAACGCCCACTAAATCCTTCGGTGAAATTACGATAGTTTTTTTCATATCAGTGACCTTTCCTTTTTAAAAGGTTTTTGTTTAAGAACCTGTTCCAATAGGTGTGATGTGCAAAATTTCGCCGAAAAGACGTGCGTCGATCCTATTGGGACATGTTCTAAGTTTTTTTATTCTGCAAGAAACGCCTTTAACACAGCTCTTTCGCCGTTCTTAACAATACTGTCGATATAACCTGCAACTACCTCGGCATTGTTGTCGTCGGCTGCAAGGTCCTGCTCCCAAATATCGCTGTTGGAAAGCACCTTCTTTGCAATTTCGGTGCTGTCCTCAAGCTTCCAGGTTTCCTTCCAGAACTCCAGATACTCGGGGGAATCGTTCAAAGCTATATCCTCGTTACCTCTTTTTCCGCGGTAGAATACGATAAGGGAAGCCAAAGAAAACAGAATATGCTTGGGGGATTTTCCGAATCTTTCGCGATAATCGTTGTAGGTGGGCAGCAGACGCGTCTTGAACTTTGTGGTGGAGTTTAAGGCGATGGACATTAACTCGTGACGGATAAAGGGATTCATGAAGCGTTCGATTACGCTGCTTGCGAAAGCGTCCATTTCGTCCTTGGGAAGATCAATGGTGGGCTTTATCTCATCGTTTACCAAGCCCTGCACGAATTTTCCCACGTCCTCGTCCGTTACCGCTTCTCTTACGGTATCTATGCCGCAAAGGTAAGCCAAGGGTACCATAGAGGTGTGAGAGCCGTTCAATATCTTGACCTTGCGCTGCTTATAGGGGGTAATATCGTCGGCGAAAATAACGTTAAGCCCCGATTTGTCCGCGGGCAGCTTTTCCTGAACAAAAGGCTCCTTTTGAAGCACCCAAAGGTGGAAAATTTCGCCCTTTACTATGTTGTTGTCGGCAAAGCCCGTTTCCTCGCATATCTCATTTGCGGTATCGCGGGGATAGCCGGGTACGATTCTGTCTACCAAGGTGCTCGTAAAATGATTTGCCGTGGTGAGCCAGTTTATAAAGTCACCGTCTAATTTATTTATCTCCGCCAGCTCCTTAAGCACTCTTTTAAGCTCGTCTCCGTTATGATCGATAAGCTCACAGGGGATAACAGCCAAGCCTTTTGAGGTATCCCCCTTAAAATGCTCGTATCTTGCCTTTAAAAGTGCCAGAAGCTTTCCGGGAAAGCTTTTGGGGCAAACGGAAAGATCGGTGTCGGTGGGGTCTAAAGCGATTCCCGCCTCTGTGGTGTTGGAAACGATTATTTCCAAATCCTCACTCTTTGCGTAAGCAAGATACTTTTCGTATTCCTCAAAGGGATTGATAAAGTCGCGCAAAACGTCTATCACTCTGCGTGACTGCACCTTTTCTCCCTTGTCGATTCCCTCCAGGCAAACGGTGTATAAGCCGTCCTGCTTTTCCAAATCCTTTACTCTGCCCATAGGCATAGGCTGTACAACGGCAACGTCGGAGTTTATTACCCCGCTGTCGTTAAGGTTCTGAATGATCCAGTCAACAAAGGCTCTCAAAAAATTGCCCTCGCCGAACTGCATTATTTTTATGGGTCTTTCGCCTGTTTTGAAATTGGTTCTGTTTAGGTCTTTCATATTATGCCCTTTCTATAACTTAACATTATCCTTGGTTTTATGTTTTTTTACTTTAATAAGACACACCGTGCCTATAACCACCGACATCAGCCCTATTCCCACATTGGAAATAAGCATCGCGATTCCGAGACTTTCCGCCCCCATTTCGGGAAAACAGTTTATCATTATCAGCATGGAGGGTATTCGGAACACGAAAAGCCGCGCCAGATTACAGATCATGGAAAGCTTTGTGTAGCCTATTCCGTAGATCAGTCCGTTTACGGCGGCATTAACTCCCAGTGCTATTATCCCTATTCTTTCGTAGCCGAATATCTTTCCGATAAGCAATGCTTTTTCGGGATCGCCGTCGGCAAAGTACATTGAAATACTGTCTTTAAAAACGGTAAGTATCAGAAATCCCACCGAGGATATTATGAGATTTACCGTCAGGGTGCAGAAAAATATCCTGATCATTCTGCCGTAATATCCCGCGCTCAGGTTGTAGCTTTCTATGGAGGATTCGGAATCCTCGGTGCAGTTGGTGATATTGGTAACGCTGCCGCTTATCTGATTGGATACTCCAAGCGCGCCGGGCGCGTCCTCGCCGTAGCCTATGGCAAGTGAATTGACAATGACCTTGCCCATTGAAAAAACAAATTTTCCCAAAAACACAGGCACCGACATGGAGCACAGCGGAAAGATAAAATCCCTTTTAAACCGTGTATTTTTAAGTGAATAGTGAAAAAGATAGCGTTTTCTTATCAGCATTGTCACCCCGTAGCAGGTAACGGAAATATCCGCCAACAGCGTTGAAAAAGCCACCATTTCGGTGCCAAGCTGCAAAACGGTAACAAAAACCACGGTAAACAGCAGCTTCAGCGACATTGACATTATATTTACAAAAAGAATATTGACCGTCGCTCCCCTTGCTTTTTCAAGTCCGAGAAAAACGGTATTGAACATCGAAACGCCGATAGATACCAGCTGAATACGAAAATAGCCCAATCCGCCCTCCGCCATATCCTCGGTAAGCCCCATAAGAAGCAAAATACCTTTGGATAACGGCATAAGCACGGTCACCAACAGCAGCGCACCGCAGGCAAAAATCGAGATCACCGTGTTTGCCGCCTGCTTTGCTTTGTCATATTCGTTTCTTCCGATAAGCCGCGCAACAATAATAGAGCCGCCCGTTGCAAAGCCCGAGCCTAAAGCCGTAAACAGATTTTTTATCTGCGAGATCATTACAACGGACGACAGAGCGTTATTATCGCTTTTTGCAACAACAACAGTATCTATAATGCTGCTGAGGTAGGAAAACGCACCCAGCAAAATCAACGGAAGGGAAATACTCAAAACAACAGCCATAGGTCTGCCGTTAAGGATAAATTCCCTCCGTTTGCGGTCCTTCTCACTTACAATCGAAGTACCTGCCATATTTTATTTGTCTTTTTCTTTTAATTTGATACGTTTTTCCGTTTCCTTATCGAAGAGATAAACGCTTTCGTAGGGAATTGCGAAATCAAGGTCGGTGTCCATTTCGGGAGAATCATGGGGATCTACCTTAAGAATGGACTTAACTCCGTTAATGTCAACATAAATGTTGGTGTTATCGCCCAAAAGCTCGGTAAGCTCGACCTTGCAGGAAATTTTGTAAGCCTTGCTTGTGTCTTCCTTGCCCACAAGCTTTATTGCTTCGGGACGGAAGCCCAAGGCTACCTTTTTGCCCTCGTGCTTTTGCAGCACGCTCTTATCCGCAATGGCGTTAAGATCAACGATATTCCCCTGTATATCGAGCTTTCCGCCCTTAAGCGTTTCCTCGATAAAGTTCATGGGAGGTTCGCCGATAAAACCTGCCACAAACATATTAACGGGATTGAAATAGAGGTTATAGGGAGTTCCCACCTGCTGAACGTATCCGTCCTTCATTACGACGATTCTGTCCGCCATAGTCATGGCTTCCGTCTGGTCATGAGTTACGTAAATGGTGGTCGCGCCAGTTTCGCGGTGGATCTGCGTAATTTCGGAGCGCATTGTAACTCTCTGCTTGGCGTCAAGGTTGGAAAGCGGCTCGTCCATAAGGAATATATCAACCTTACGGATAATCGCGCGTCCTACCGCAACTCTCTGTCTTTGACCGCCCGAAAGAGCGCGGGGCTTTCTGTCGAGATAATCTGTCAAGCCCAATATCTTTGCGGTATTCAAAACCTTTTTTTCGATAACGTCATCGTCAACGCCCTGAAGCGTAAGACCGAACGCAAGGTTGTCGTAAACCGACATGTGCGGATACAGCGCATAGCTTTGAAAAACCATAGCAACACCGCGCTCGCGAGGACCCTTTTCATTGGCTCTTACGCCGTCAATTAAAAAATCGCCCTTACTGATGTTTTCAAGCCCCGCGATCATACGCAGGGTTGTGGATTTACCGCAGCCCGATGAGCCGACAAATACGATAAATTCACCTTTTTCGATCTCCAAGTTGAAGTCGTGAACAGCATGATAACCGTTCGGGTAAATTTTGTTGATTCCTCTTAATGTTAAATATGCCATAACAGTACTCTCACTTTTCTATGGTTTTTTCCGCACGCGACGGAATTATGAAATGAATTTATTTTAAGTCAAGGTTTCCGATATTGTCCATATCGTCATAGGTCTGGTTTTCTCCGCACATGCCCCAGATAAAGGTGTAATTGCTGGTTGCCGTGCCGCTGTGTATCGACCAGCTGGGGGAAATGACCGCCTGCTCATTATGAAGGATTATGTGACGTGTTTCCTGAGGCTGACCCATCATATGGAATACCACGTTGTCGTCCTCCAGCTCGAAGTAGAAGTAAACCTCCATTCTTCTCTCATGAGTGTGTGAGGGCATTGTATTCCAGCTGCTGCCCGGTGCAAGCTCGGTCATTCCCATAGCAAGCTGACAGCTTGCGCATACAGCGGGATTAACATACTGATTTACAACTCTCTTGTTCATGTTTTCGGCGGTACCCAAAGGTCTGTGTACTGCCTTATCCTTGGTAATGTAAACGGTGGGGCAGGTCTGATGAGCGGGGCAGGAATTGATATAGAACTTTGCGGGCTTTGAACCGTCCTCGGATTTGAACACGATCTCCTTTGTACCCATTCCTATATAAAGTCCGTCCTTGAAATTCAGAACGTATTCCGTACCGTCAAGCACTACCGTTCCCTTGCCGCCGACATTGATGATACCCATCTCGCGTCTTTCCAGAAAGTACTCGGTGCCAAGCTCCTTGGTGCTGCCCAATGAAAGCTCTTTGTCAACGGGCATTGCGCCGCCGGCTATCATTCTGTCCTGATGAGAATAGGTGAGAGAAATTTCGTCCTTAACGAATACTTTTTCAATAAGGTAGTTTTTTCTCAGTGCCTCGGTGTCGTAATGCTTTGAATCGTCGGGGTGATTGGCGTATCTGATATCTAAGGTCATAATTATCATTCCTTTCCTATTGTAATCTTTGCTTCATATGGGAAACCGCAAAGGGAATATCCTCCCCCGTTGTACCCTCAAAAACAAGATTTGCGTCGGGGCATACCTTTTTGATCTCCGAAAGAATACGGGAATAATCAAAAATACCCTTTCCCACACCGCACTGTTTAAGTGAACCGTCCTCGGCAATAATACAGTCCTTAATGTGGAACACGCATATTCTGTCGCCGAAGGTCTGAAGCCCCTCGGCAAGAATATCATACATTTTGTCAACATTTGATTTGTCCATATAATTGTACAGATCAAATATGATTTTTATATTGTCCGCACCTATGCTTTTAACGGCGCGGTCAAGTGTTTTTACGTCGTAGCAAACGTGACCGAACGCGCCCTCCATGCCGACGTACATACCCTGTTCCTCGGCATATCCGCACAGCTCCGAAAAGGTTTTTATTACTCTGTTCAGTGCTTCCTCTGTGCGGTTTTCGGGGTGATACGTCCACTTATCTCCGTTGTATGATCCCGTTTCCGAGCCTACGATATTGCAGCCGAAGTACTTTCCGACTTTGAGGTAATCCTTGAACACCGCGATACCGTTTTTTATCTTTTCCTCGTTGGGGTGAACGGGGTTAAAGTACGCTCCGATAAGGGGAACTGTCTTTCCGTGAGCCTTAAAGACCTCCGCGAATTTTTCGGCGCGCTCCTTTGTTGCCGCGTTCGGTGTATAGGTTACGTCCTCAAGCACCTTATAGGCAACCAGCTGAACGCCTTCAAGCCCCAATTCCTCAAGTCTGCCGGCAACATTATCCTCGTTTTTTACCCCAAGATCGTGAGCGCGTATAAACAGCTTCATCATCTTTGTACACGTCCCGAAGCGTCGCCGCCCGCAAGGGTCTCAACCTCCGCACGGGTAACTAAGTTGAAGTCGCCGGGGATAGTGTGCTTAAGAGCGGAAGCCGCAACCGCAAATTCAAGCGCGGACTTGAAATCCTTGCCGTCGGCAAGACCGCAGATAAGTCCGCCCGCGAAAGAGTCGCCGCCGCCTACGCGGTCAACGATAGGATTGATGTTGTACTTTCTGGAGTGATAAAATTCTCTTGTTTTACCGTCCATGATGCAAGCTGACCAGTCGTTGTTGGAAGCGGAATGACTTTCACGAAGTGAGGATATGATATACTTAAAGCCGAATTTATCAGCCATCTGATTGAATATATCAACATAGCCGCTAAGCTCTAACTCACCCTTGGTAACATCGGTAGCTCCGGGCTTAAAGCCGAGAACCTTTTCAGCGTCCTCTTCGTTTCCGATGCAAACGTCAACATACTGCATAAGGTTTGTCATAACCTTCTGAGCCTTTTCCGACGACCACAGCTTTTTGCGGAAATTCAAGTCGACCGAAACGGTAACATTGTGCTTCTTTGCAGCCTTTAAAGCTACTTCCGTAACCTCTGCCGCCAGATCGGAAATAGCGGGAGTGATGCCCGTAAAGTGGAACCAGTCGGCGTCCTTGAATATATCGTCAAAATCGAAGTTGGATGCGTCGGCGGTCGCGATAGAGGAATGAGCTCTGTCGTATACAACGTTGGAGGCTCTCATTGACGCGCCTGTTTCAAGGAAATAAATACCCAGTCTTTCACCGCACTTTGCGATATGCTTGGTCTCAACGCCGTACTTTCTGAGAGCGGCAATTGCGCACATACCGATCGGGTTGTCGGGAACAGCGGTTACAAATTCGGCGTTATGACCGTAGTTCGCGAGGGAAACCGCAACATTGGCTTCACCGCCGCCGTAGTTGATGTCAAATTCGTCCGCCTGGATAAATTTTTCGTTGTTTGGGGTGGAAAGTCTGAGCATGATTTCACCCATTGTGACTATTTTAGCCATATCTGAATATCTCCTTTGTTTTTATGGGTAGGTGATTAGTTTTTATTTTTTCTCAACAAGATGAACCGCAAACCCGCCGAACTCGTCCTTCAAGTAAACTACGGTCATTCTGCCGTCGGCATCGTATTTAGCGGAATCCATATCCGCCTCCACGCCCATGCTTTTAAGCTGGTAAACCGCTCTGCGAACGCTGTTTGTGGCAACCGCAATGTGACCGTTTTTGCCCCTGAAGGGAGTTTTCATGCACTCGATATAGCTTCCCGCAAATACGCTGCTGTTGCCGACCTTCTGCTCCCAGCCAAACATTTTGGCAAACATTGCCGTGGCAGCCTTAGCCTCGTCTTCGTTTTCGCAGTTGATGCCGACATGCGCAACGCTGAAATCGAGCATTTTGTTAACGGCGGTACGGCAAAGCGCGGTTATTTCGTCCCACTTATCCGCTTTTATCAGCTTGTCGGGAACTATCCAGCTTCCGCCGCAGCATATTATTTTCTTAAAGCCGAGATAGGTATTCAGATTATTTTCATTAACGCCGCCGGTGGGCATAAATTTCATATTGGAATAAGGCGCGGAAACCGCCTTGATGTAAGCGAGACCGCCTGCCTGTTCGGCGGGGAAGAACTTAACGAAATCAAGTCCCAGCTCCATAGCTTCCTCGATCTGACTGCCGTTGGCAACGCCTGGAGCAAAAGGAACGCCCTTATCAAGACAATGCTTAACCACTTTCGCGTTAAGACCGGGAGCCACGCAGAACTTAGCTCCCGCCGCTATCGCCTTGTCGCATTGGTCAACGGTGAGAACCGTACCCGCGCCTACAAGCATATCGGGGAACGCCTTGGTCATATCTGAAATGACCTTGTCTGCGCCCTCGGCGCGGAAGGTTACCTCCGCGGCGTTGATCCCGCCCGCACGAAGTGCCTTTGCAAGCTCTACCGCCTTTGATGTATCTTCAAGCTTGATAACGGGTATGATTCCCGTACATTCAAGCTGCTCTTGAAAAGCTTTCATATCCATAATATCCTTGTCCTCCGAATCGTTTTTGTAATAATGTATGCCGGATTGGTTACAGGCCGTTATCTGCCGAGCCAGCCGCCGTCAACCGCAAGAGTAAAGCCGTTAACATAATCGCTGGCTGAGGAAGCAAGGAATACCGCCGCGCCCATAATATCGTCGGGAGTTCCCCAGCGTCCCGCGGGAATACGGTCAAGAATAGCTTCGCTTCTGTCCGCGTCCGCACGAAGTGCCTTAGTGTTGTTTGTAGCCATATATCCGGGAGCGATAGCGTTTACATTGATACCGTGCTGAGCCCACTCGTTAGCCATAGTCATTGTGATTCCCTTAACCGCCGATTTGCTTGCGGTGTAGCTGGGAACGCGGATACCGCCCTGATAAGAAAGCATGCTTGCAACGGAAATAATCTTGCCGCCGCTGTTCTGCTTCATGAACTGCTTTGCAACAGCCTGTGAAAGGAAGAAAAGGGTACGCAGATTTACATTGATAACGCTGTCCCAATTTTCCACGCTGAAATCGATAGTATCCTCGCGCTTGATGATTCCCGCGTTGTTTACGAGAATATCAATGTGTCCGAATACGTCCAACGCCTTTTGAATAATGCTGTCAATGGGATCAAGTGTGGAAAGATCCGCTGTAATAAATTCGAAGTTTTCCTTTCCGAGCATTTCCTGTGTTGCCGTGCTGGGAACCACCGAAACGCCCAAAACCTTTGCGCCTGCTTCGACAAATGCTTTTGAAAAGCCCTGTCCAAGTCCCGTGTCGCTGCCCGTTACAATTGCCACTTTGCCGTTCAGACTGAATTTGTCCAGTATCATACTGTTTACCTCCGAAAATATTATTCATTTTTTAGATAAGAAAGTGCTTTTCCTTTAAGCACGTTATCTACCTTTAATACTATTTCTAAATTAAAATGATTGTAAATTTTAGAGGTTAATTTAGAAATAGTGCTTTGGGTGTGATTCTATCTTAAAAAGGTAAAACCTTTTTAAGATAGAATCAGTATAATCTTATATCCGATTGCCCGAAAAAGCGAGTGCAAAACCGCTGAACTTTATGGACAAAACGGATATTTCTGTATTAAAATACTCCGATCGCTCGAAAAATCACAACATAGATAAAAATCGTTACCGTGCTGACCAAGCTGGTCCAGACCACCAGCTGACCCGCCAGCTCGTCGTCCGCGCCCATTTCCTTCGCCATGATCGCGCTTGCTACCGCGACGGGAGTTCCGAAAACCGCCACATAGGTCGCGAAATGCTCGCCCGAAAGTCCGGGAATGAAAAAGTACGCAACGGACAAAGCGATCACGGGTACCGCCACGGTACGCATAAGAGTACCGAAAACAATGTGCTTAAGCTGTCTTTTTACCGCCGAAAACTCAAATTTTCCGCCTAAGACTATAAGCGCAAAAGGGGTACAAATGGATTTTAGATTTTCCAAGGTCTTATACAGAAATTCAATATCCTTTAATCTGAAATCAACGCCCCACTGTACAAACAGCTCCCGCACCGCAAGGGTAAGCAGTCCCAGAACCGTTCCTATTATCAGCGGGTTTTTGATAATACCGATAAGTATCTTTTTAATGTCGATCCTTTTCTTTTGACTGTCGTTATTGAATATCGTTAAGGTCACTACCGCCAATATATTAAACAGCGGCACGCAGAACGCCGACATCACACCCGCCGCGGCCGCTCCTTTGTCACCGAAAAGAGCCGAGGCCAAGGGAAGCCCTATTATCGCGTAGTTGGAACGAAAGGTGGCCTGTATCAAAGCACCCCTTTTTCCGCTGTCCTTTGTAAACAAGCAGGTGACCAAGGTCGAAATAAGAAAAATCGAAACGACCGCCGCAAGACCGTAAAGCACAAAGACGAGGTTTATCTCACCCAGACTGCCTATTCCGTAAATATTGCAATAAAGCAGCGCGGGGATAAGCACCCGAAAGGTGAGCTTGTTGCCCACGTCAAGAAAGCCCTGATTCAAAAGTCCTATTCTTTTAAAGAAGTAGCCTAAAGCTATCATCAGTACGATAGGCAGCACCGCGTTCGCCGCAAAAATAAATGCGTCCGTCATACCTTAAGCTTCTCCAAGGAATAGTATTCTTTCAGATAGTTGCTTGTATTGTCAACCATGCGGTTAAACATTTCCCTGCCGTCGGCAAGTGTGAGATTCGAACACAAGGGCTGATTCATAAAAGCCTCGAATATTTCTTTGGCATCACGGTGTTTTATTCCGTAATAAGTGTTCTCTATGTTCAAGGCGTTTCTCAGCACCAGCGCGCTTACGTTTTGCGGAAGCGGCTTTGCGGTGATCGGCTTAACGCTGTCCAAGGAAAATACGCAGTTGGTTTCCACCACCGAGCCTAAAGGCATATCGGGCATTTGTCCCGCGTTTATAACATTGGCGTTTGAAACGGTGGGCGGGATAAGCCCCAACAGAGCCTTCATCAGCTCCACCACCTCTTCGTCGCTCTTTTTTACCTCTATTTTTTCTTCCCCCGCCGCAATGCGCTTTGACTGCTCGATCTTATTTATCCTGTCCTTTTTGCGGTAGGAAACGGTCGTCAGGTGATAAAGCCAGCTTTCCACAGCTTCCTTATCCTTAATGTACTGCGAATTGTTCATGAATTCCACAAGGTGTCTGTCGCCCGCCGCCGCAAGTACTCCGAAACGGTTAAAGAGATCCATTTTCACCTTGTTTCCGTAAAGAAACGGATCGTCCCCGAAATCATCGGGAGCAGTACCCAAACGTTCGCAATACCCTTTATCATAAAATTTATCAATAAATTCGGGAAGTATTTTAAGCATGTCATGCCCGTTGTATTTTGCTTCGGTTATCCATGTAAAATGATTTACTCCGCAGGCGTCTATATGTATTTCCTTTCGGTGGGGACGTTCAACGCCTAAAATTTCCTTGGCTGCGCAGCACAAAAATTCCTGTGCGTGAAACACCTCATGACAGCAGCCGAAAGCCTTTATCCCGGGAAAAACATCAAAAAGCGTTTTGGTGCAGGCGGTCATGGGATTGGTCAGATTGATCACCCACGCGTTGGGACAATGAGCCTTTATCTCACGGGCGAATCCCTCATAGATAGGCACGGTGCGCATCGCGCGGAGTACTCCGCCCGGTCCCACCGTATCGCCCACCGACTGATAAATTCCGTATTCCTCCGGCATATGTACATCGCTTTCCATTTCGTCGAAGGTACCCGGCAAAATGGAGCATGCCACAAAATCCGCTCCGTCCAGCGCGCCGCCTATATCCTCGTATACCTTGTAATCCCACCGGGAAATTGTGTTTTTATCCTCGTTTATTCTGCCGCCGATCTTTTGATTCAGCTCCGCGGCGGGCAAGTCAATATCGTAAAGCGCGATCTCTCCGCCAAGCCCCTCGGCAAGTGCCAGATCGGTCATAAAAACTCTTGCCCACGCCTTCGAGCCGCCGCCGATATAGGCTATCTTGATATTTTTCATATTTATTTTTTCCTTTTATGAGCGGCCTATCATTCTTTTTACTTCCGTGTAGCAAAGCACAAAAGGCGCAACGCCCTTTGCGTCGTTTTCCACAACAGGCTCTGAAATATAGTACTCATAGCTTCCGTCGCGGCGGCGGTTATCCTCGGGACCCAAGCCCGCAACAAGACATATGCCGCCCAAATTCAAATCGCCGTCCTCATTTATAGTTAAATATTTCTGACAAATTCCGTCAAAGGCTTTTTTGCCCATATCGGAATATTTTTTATCGATAACTCCTAACCTTGCGCCCTTCATCATGGCATAAGCGATCATGCTGCTGCCGCTGGTTTCAAGATAATTGCCCTCTCTTCCGCCGCAGTCGATAACCTGGTAAAACATTCCCGTTTCGGAATCGGCGTACTGCGAAACACCCTCTATCGTTTCGGCAAAGATACCGCAAAGCTCCTTTTTGGCTTCCTCATCGTCGATATAGTCTATAATATCGATCATTGCGACGCAGAACCAACCCATTGCTCTGAGCCAGAAATTTTTCGAGCAGCCCGTTTCCTTATCTGCCCAAAAGGCTGTTTTGGAGCAGTCCATTCCGTGATAGTACAGCTTTTTATCCTTGTCGAGCATATATTTGTGTACATTTTTGAACTGCGCTAACGTATCGGAATAATCCTTGCCGCCGAATTCCTTCTGGAATCTTACATAAAACACCTGCGCCATATATAAGCCGTCAAGCCATATCTGATTGGGATATATCTGCTTGTGCCAGAAATTTTCCGTAACGGTGCGGGGCTGATTTTTTAACTGCTCACGCAAAAGGAAGATCGCTTTTTTGTACTTTTCCTTGCCTGTTTTTTCGTACAGATCAAATAATACCCTGCCCTCGTTTATATCGTCAAGGTTGTATTTTTCCATAGAGTAGCCCAAAATCGAGCCGTCCTCTTTAACGTAGTAATCAATAAAGCTTTCGGCAAAATCAAAGTATTTCTTTTCTCCCGTTATCTCACTGGCACAGATAAGCGCGGTTATCATACAGCCGTCAATGTAATTCCAGTGGGGCTTTTTCCCCATTCTTATGCTCTCGATATTCCACAGAGGCGCATCGGGGGTGGAGTTGTTTAAAAGCTTTTCAATATAATTGTCTATACGGTCGTACATTGTTGTTGCCCTCTCATTTTTTGTTTTTTGAGAACTTGTTCTAATAGGAGGGGTGTGCGGATTCTCGAGCGAAATTTTTCGTGATCAAGGAAGAAAAGCGCAGGAATACTTGACGTATTTCAAGATTTTCTGACGAAGAGCACGGAAAATTTCGCCGGAAAGACGCGCGCCAATCCTATTGGAACATGTTCTTATACCAATCCCTTTTTAAACTATGGAAAAATTCATAGTTTAAAAAGGGTTGCACCCTAAACACTAATCCAACAGTTTTAAAAGGGATTAGTATTAGTCCCACCAAAAAGTCCAGACATTACTGTTCAAGGTCATTAGCACATAGGAGCTTATACCGCCCATTCCAAGCACCTCGCTTGAAAAAGCGCATTGCTCTTTGGCCGCCTTTACCGCTGCCGCTTTATCGGAAACGGGATCGCTTAAATAAAATGTCAAAGTATCGCGGGTTATTGCCGCGGGAACGGCACCGTATTCTTTGTACCAATATTCGCATATTGAAATCATTTCATTTGTGCCGGGACATTCATTCCAGCCGCCAAAGGGCAGCCAAGCAAAGACTTCAAAGGGATTATCGGCAGGCACTTTTACCAGATACATTTCCCCGTCATAGTGATCGGTTGACGGCAAAAGCTTTCCGCCGACCGAATTTCCGTACAATGAAAGCATAGTATCAAGCTCGGCGTCATTTATTAACAGCTCCTCGCCAAAATACTCCTCCAATTCGGAATAACGTTTGTCAAGCAGCCCTTTTCCGTCCGTTCTCTCGGAAGATAACGTTTCTTGTAAATACGATTCCCTGTCTTTATCTTCAAAGAACAAGTTTATTTCTCTTTCAAGAATATCATCAAGGAAAACCAAAACGGGAACATACCCATTTTCCTTTCCGGCTGCAAAGGATTCAAGATACAGATTCGTTATTTGCTCGGCGTTTGCGTTCCCGCTTATCGCCCGGGCGTCACATTCAAATATTTTTGTTGTATCCGTAATAATTGCCTCCGCATGAGTTTTCATATATTCGGAGATCAGGTCGAAATCTCCGAGGGCGGATTCGTCAAGTCTGCCGCCGCAGCCTGTTAAAACAAGCAGTGCCAAAATAAGAGCCGCCGCCCTTTTACTCTTTCTCATTATTCCTTTACAAGAGTGTCCACATGGCTTACAATAAGATTTGCGCCTTCGTTTCCGCTTATATCAATATTTTTAACAACAAGCTTTTTAACGTTATCGAAATACATTCCCGCCCTGCACATTTTTTCAGCGTTGTTCCTCATAGCGGGAACGCCTTCCTTAGCGTTTTCATCGTAGGTGAACTTTATATTCTCCACCGTGATTTCCTCGATAGGCTGCTCGGGAAGTCCGTCGCAGTAGCAGGCGGCGACCTGACAGTTTTCGCAAATCATATCCCTGAAGGTGAACTTGCCGAGATAAGGTGTTCTGTCGTCAACAGGCAGCTTTTCTCTTGTGGTATTGTATTCGGAATAACGGTCAGGATCGCAGCAGTTGTACCACATATTTATAACAATAGGTGTCAAAACGCCGTCCATTTTGATATTTTCAAACAGTACCCCGTCAATAACCGCGTCCTTTCCTCTGCCGCGGCGGGTCTTTATGCGCAGTCCTCTGTCGGTGTGATTGAAGATGCAGCGGTTTACGGTAAGATTTTTGACGCCTCCCGCCATTTCGCTGCCCAAGGTGATCGCGCCGTGACCGAACTGCATTAAGCAGTTTCTGATCGTATGATGATTAGCGGGGGTCTTATACATTTTACCCAGCTCGATCTTGCCCGATTTAATGGCTATGCAGTCGTCGCCTACGCTGAATTTGCAGCCGATAATATTAACGTTATCGCAGGCCTCGGGGTCAAGCGCGTCGGTGTTGGGGCTGTCCTTTGGCGCGTTTACCGAAACGTCCAAAAAGCTTAAGTCTTGAGAGAAATATGGGTGAAGCTGCCATGAAGCCGCATTCTGAACGGTAACTCCGTGTAAAACAATATTTTTGCAGCGGTTGGTAAATAAAAGCCTCGGCCTTCCTGTCTCGCGCTCCTTAACATTGACCCACCATTCGCTGTTTTGCGCGTTGCCGTCTATCGTACCCTTGCCAACTATCCGGATATCCTCGGCGTATTCGGCAAACAAAAGGGCTTGGTGCATTGGAACGGAATTGCCCTCCCATGTGCCTAACTGAATCAGCTCGCCGCTTTCAATATCGGTAAGCGCGCCGGGTATAACGGGATAGCGTTCGGTATCGGTCACACCGAGCAAAACCGCTTTTTCGGAAAGCTCGATAACGATATGACTTTTTAAATTAAGGGGAGCGGTACTGTACCTTCCCTCGGGGAAATACAGTCTTCCGCCGCAGGGGAGACAGTTTATCGCAGTCTGAATGCTTATGGTGTCGTCATGTTCTCCGTCGCCCACCGCGCCGAAGTCCTTAACGTTTACAGCGCAGGTCTCCTTTGCGGTAGTAAATTTTACTATTCCGTGACCGCTTGCCTCAAGCGTGTATTCTCTGTCGGGCTTAAGGCCGAACAGTGAAAAAACGTTGGTGCGTGCCGAAAACAGCTCCTTGCCGTCCAGGCTGACCTTATATTCGGTATCGTTATAGTATGCCGAACGGTTTTCCAATTCAAAGCAGGCGGAAACAGAGCCCACAAAAAGTATATTTATCATTTTCGTTAATTCCTTTCCTGTTTGCGGAGCATTTTTTCATGTCCATAACATGATTGCACATTTGTAAAAGCTACTTCCCGCCGGAAACCTTTGCGTCCGCGTCCTTAAACACCTTTATCAAGCCGTTCTTTATCGTTATGAACAACATATCGAAGCCCATATACAGAAGTCCGAACAGAATCGGCTCAACTCCTATGGCCACCGTTTCAGCGGTTTCCGCGCTTCCCACAAGCAGAGTGTTAACAACGTTATAGAACTGAATAACACAAAACAGTATCACGGTCGAATAAATGACGTTAAGGAAAATTGTCCAGAATTTTCTGAACGGAATCATCATCCACTTGTCATATGCGCCCTTTTCGGGTTCATAATGGTGCAGCATATGATTTACCATCAGATCGCATGAAACTCCCAGGCCTATCGCCAGTGCCGCCATTAAGTCCAGTCCAGTAATGTACGTTCCCAAGCCCCAAAGAAAAAAGTAACAAATCGCTCCGCTGAACCAGAATTTTATAAAAACTATTTTCAGCCAGGAGGGAATACGCAGCTTGTGTCTGCGCGTATATTTGCTTATCTCCTCATCGGAGACCTTGGGCGCGTTTTTCGCGTTGACCAGCCTGTCTACCGCGTCTGTTTTTAAATCGTAATAGTTGACTGCCGCCTTTTTTTCGCTTTGTTTTTTATTTTTTTTTGACATATTATACCTTTGTATACTATTACAAAGAAAGCAACACAAGTCTTTTTATGACAGATGTTGCTTCCGTTAATTAGTTATCATCCCAATCCGATTTTAATCTGACGTAATACCCAAGGGTTAAAATCGGATTGCATCCGAAACACTAATCCGCATTTTAAAAAGGGATTAGTATCAGTCCTCGCCGGAAATGTCTATAACCTCCATGTCTCCGTTGCCTTCGACCTCGATAGAGGTGTTTATTTTCTTCAAGAGCTTTCCGTAAATAGGCAATGTGGCTACCAAAACCGCGCAAATGGCCACGCACACAATGTGCGCCACAATAGTGTTGTTTGCAATTGCGACATATGCGGTGTCAACATTTATTACCAAGGGATTGTCGGCACGCATTACTGCCTGAGTTATTCTTGTAAGGTATACACAATCTACAAATACCAGGCCGATCAGCATCAGAAAGAGCAGTCCCAGCATTATCATGTTCGGCTTCTGCCGTTTCGGAAACGACCTGAGAAAGCAGACAAAGGCAAGGATAGAAAACAGCATTGCCGCAAATTCGCACTGTCCCATATTGGGTGAGTTTATTCTTGCGGTGGTATTTGAGATCGCGGTCAAATTAAGGGAATAAACAAGAAACGCCGCGGCTAAAGCAACCATTGCAATATTCTGCGGGCTGCGCTTCAAGGAAACAAAAAACTTGCGGATAAATTCCTTAAATCCTTTCCTTGGAGCGGCAGACGTTTTATTCTTACTCATATGCTTTGTTCTCCTTCTTCTTATCTAATGGCATTGGTTGTTTCCTTGTCAAAGAAATGCTTTCTTGTAAAGGAAACATTAACCGTGTCGCCTGCCTTGTAATTGCACCATTCACGGAACTTGCAGGTTATTTTGTGATTCTTTACCACACCGTTTACCAAGGTGGTCTGACCCAGGTTTTCATTGGAAAATACGTCTACGGTAATATTTCCGCCCTCGACGATATTTTCGGGTCTTACGCCCAAAGTAATGGTTTTGTTTTCATAAGCCTTAAGCGTCTGTTTTTCCTCTGCCGTAAGATCTACGGCGAAGCCATCGCAGACAACCTGTCCGTTCTTTACCTCCACATCAAAGAAGTTCATCGGAGGAAGTCCTATAAATCCTGCCACAAAAAGGTTTGCGGGTGTATCGTACAGCTCCAGAGGAGTACCTATCTGCTGAACGTAGCCCATTGACATGCAGACTATTCTGTCCGCAAGCGTCAACGCCTCTGTCTGATCGTGAGTTACATAGATCATTGTGGCATTGAGTCTTTTGTGAAGCAGCAGTATTTCACGTCTTGTCGCGCCTCTGAGCTTGGCGTCAAGGTTGGAAAGGGGTTCGTCAAAAAGGAACACCTTAGGGGTACGCACAATTGCACGGCCCATGGCAACTCTCTGACGCTGACCGCCGGAAAGCTGATTGGGCTTTTTGTTGAGCTGGTCTGTAAGACCCAATATTTCCGCCGCAGCCAAAACCTTTTGGTGTATCTCGTTTTTGTTTTCCTTGCGCAGATTAAGCGAAAACGCCATGTTTTCGTAAATCGTCATATGACCGTAAAGCGCGTAGTTCTGGAAAACCATTGCGATGTCACGATCCTTCGGCGGCATTGATGTAACGTCCTTGCCGTCGATTATCAGCTTACCAGCGGAAATATCCTCCAAGCCCGCGACCATGCGAAGCGTAGTGGACTTGCCGCAGCCGGAGGGCCCTACAAGGACGATCAGCTCGCCGTCGTTGATATCGAGGTTAAAATCGTAAACCGCCTGAACGTTGTTGTCGTATATTTTGTCAAGATGCTGTAATTTAAGATTACTCATTGGCTCGCTCCCTTTGCTTTTTGTTCAAGCTCCGCTTCGTAGCTTGTCAACGTACGCGTCTTAATAAAAGCTGTTATTCCTGCAATAACGCAAAGAGCGGCAGAGGCGATAAGGTAAATGCAAACTCTCATAAACTGTCCGTCCTGCATTACTTGCTGAGATTCCTGACTTAAAGTGATAACGGCATTTTTTGCGTCTATGGGCAGTATAAAGATACGAACGATCTGCCCTAATCCCAATGCCGCCAAAACATAGCTGTAATTAAGCTTATAGCTTTTTACGCCCTCGGAGGCAAGGAACGCGATCAGCATAAACAGAAGGTTATAAACCACCGATATGCCTATAATATAGCTGTAATAATATGAACCTACGTCCGATTTATAAATACTGACGAAATAAAGAGCGTTAAATACAATCGCAAGCAAGGTCAGATTTGAGGAAAGCTTGTTTTTGGAATAACGCAGACGATCCTTTTTGATAAGTGCCACGCTATTTGATGTCATGCTTTCACGTCCTTTCTGCTGCCGATAAGGCGTTGTTCTTCCTTCATCAAAATTATTTTCAAAATTGTATTGACAATAAGCAGCACCGTAACCAATAAAAGCAAACCGAAAACAAGGTAGCTTATATCAAACCAGAATGTGGAATCGGTATAAACCTGAGGCTGTTTTCTGTTTTCCCAGAATTCCTTTAATGCTGCAAAGTCAATTTGCAAAAATCTTGCTTTATAATATGCAATATGATAAAGCGACCACGTGGAAACACCGATATTGCATACGGTAGAAAGTGCTACCGCAATGTAGTTTCCTATGTAATATTTCCTGCGTGAATGAGTGCAGGTTATAAATAAGATCAAGGTCACAAGTATAAGACCTATGGACAGGTTGGTAAATATGGTGTTAAAGGGCTGCATTTCATAGTAGATCGCAGAACCAGACACCTTTGAGCTGTAAATATTATTGGGATTGGGCATTGTGTAATACAATGTATCGTAAATATCCGTCATTATCCCCAATGAATACAGAAATACTATGGCTGACATAGCCAGCATAGCCATACAAACTATTTTCTGAAAAATCAATTGTTTCTTATACATAAAAGCCCTCTTCCTTTATGTTTAAACGGGAGGGGAGATTCCCCTCCCGAGTGAACATAATTAGGATTTTACATCATCGCGCAAGACCGCAGGCCTTACGAAACAATGCGCAATTTTTTCGTGTTTCTTTCAGAGAATGTTTCTGTGGAAATTGCTGAAAATTAGCTGATAGAGTTATAGTACTCAACAAGTCTGTCCCAAGCGTCGTTGCGGAGGATCAAAACCTGAGTAGCACCCCAAGAATCGGTAACGGTGGAGATCGCTTCTTCACGGGAAGATGTACCCTCGCCCGAATAGCCGCTTGTGATTATGTCAACAAACAGGTTTTCTCCGCCCTTGCTGGTGCTGAACTTACCCTTGGAGCCAAGCTCGGTGTAAGTGTTGATCTCGTCGTTCTCTGTCTTGTAGTTAGGAAGAACGGTAGGAACGGAGGTGTACCAAGGATTGTCGGCAACGTCAAGCTCGGGATGCTTGATTGTA
The DNA here is from genome assembly GCA_014799365.1 of Oscillospiraceae bacterium. Lineage (GTDB taxonomy): Bacteria > Bacillota > Clostridia > Oscillospirales > Ruminococcaceae > Ruminiclostridium_E. The sequence continues at coordinate 16,924 of JAAVIF010000069.1, read as the reverse complement.
CCCAAGCCGATAGCGGTGGAAATATATCCTGCGCCTTCCTTGCCTACATCGTGTGTGCACTGGTATTCAAACGCCTGGCTCTTTACGAAGCTCAGAGTAGAACCGAGGTACTTACGAGCGTAGTTGGTGTAGTTGCCGTTTGCCTTATCCCAAAGCTCCTTGTAGGTATCTTCGGAGATCATGGGCATATCCTGTCCGTTGAACTTAAAGGTCATGTAGTTGCCGTCTGCGTCGGTCATAATGAAGTCATCGGGACCGTAGGACATAAGGATCTGACCTGCGGGGCTGTATGCGTAGTCGATAAGAGCAAGAGCAGCATTGAGCTTATTGGTATCACCTGCTGTGCCTTCTACGGAGATTCCCCAACCGTCGGTCTTAACGGAACGCCAGGACTCGGTAAATCTCATGTATACGCCGTCAGCACTGGAGCCGTCAAACCAAAGAGCAACGGGAACCATAGCTGCCATGTACTTTTCGCCGTCCTGAAGCTTGGACTGGTTGTAAGCGGTCTGAGTCTGGTTGTAGTCGTAGCTCATGAAGCCGGAATCACTTTCCAGATACTGATCGGACTTAGCCTCTGCGTCCTTGATGAAGTTCTCGGAGATAAGGCCTTCCTGTGTCATCTGGTACATTCTTTCCATAGCAACATATGCGTCTTCTTCCATACGTGCGTCATGAAGCTTGTTGTCAGTGCCGACATAGAGCCAATCGGATCTTGATTCAAGACCGCGAACGCCGAAGAGGTGGCCTGCGAAACGCATGATGTCAACCTTTCTCTGGAGGTTGTTGTCTTCACGGGAGAAGAGACCCTGTACAGTATCAGTGCCGTTGAGGGTCTGCGCGTTAGCTACTACGCAGCGGAGAAGAGCTACAAGCTCGTCTGCGTCCCAAGCAGCGTTCTGACCTATGAAGAGGTTGGAACGAGTAGAACCGTAGTAACCGTTGTACGCTTCATCAATGTATGTACGGAGCATGTTAACAGCGTCAACGCCGCTCATTGCACCTGCTTCGTTCATCTTAGCAACGATGTTGCCTGCTGTATCATAGTCCTTTGTTACCTTTTCGGTACCGGAACCGTCAAGCTTAACAACATCGATCTCAACCTTGCCGCTTGTGGGCATGTAAGGCTGATATACGGGTTCTGCGGTATTGCCGCTTGCGTCCGCGGTAAATTCTTCGTCGCCGTCAAGAAGTCTGGCTACCCAGTCAACTCTCATAAGGGGCATACGCTCGATGTCGTTTACACCGTCAAAGTAAGGAGAGAAGAAAATAGAGCCGGAATCGGTATCACCTGTGATAGAAATACGAACGATAGGATTAGCCTCAAGGTAAGCCTTAAAGTTAGGCATCTCGTCAAGATGATCCGCAAGGTTAACTACCAGGCCGTTGTTGCCGGCTTCGGTAAGTAAGGAAGCGGTACCGCTTACCAAATCGATATTGCCCATCTGAGATCTCCAGTATTCGAACTCATCGGAAGCCTTATTGCCCTGATACTGGTCATCGATCTTGATGTTAAGTCTGTTTTCGATTTCAACCCATGTAGGCTTTAAGTCGCCTGCATTGTAGGTTTTGCCGTCCGCAAGGGTAATGCCCTCGCCCGCGATCTCAGGATCCATGGAAAGACCTGTGTCCGCACTGTTGTAGCCTGTCGCCATACGAAGAACGGTGCCGTTCTCATAAGACAGAGATGAAGCCTGCGCGGTATCGCCGGGATCGGTATTGCCGGCAGTAGTGTCGGCACTGTCACTTCCTCCGCCGTTAGCGGTGGTTGTGGGAGCGGCAGTTGTTGTGCCTGTTGTTCCACTGTTGGCATCGGGCACGGTGGCACAGCCTGTCAACAATGCAGCTGCGGCAACGGATACTGCTATCAGTTTAGCCGCAAGTGTGTTCTTTTTCATTTGTTTCCTCCTTTAAGGATACTGTTTTGTTTACATTTTCTCATTTTTATGTCAACCGTCAAAAACGGCTGATAACAAAGCTTTATTATTCCTTTACGCCGCCTACGTTAACGCCCTTGGCAAAGTATTTCTGGATAAAGGGATAAATAATAAGGATAGGAACGATGGAGCAGACGATAAGAGCGTAGATTATGGAGTCTGAGGCGTACGGCTCGGACCAGTTGGTCATCTGCTCAGGGTCGCTGAATTGCTCCAGCTTAAGACGTATAAATACCTGGAGAGGACGCTCATTGGCATTGGAGATCATCTGTCTTGCCCAGAAGTATCCGTTCCAGCGCGATATTCCGAAGAATAACGCAACGGTAGCGATTATTGATTTGCTCATAGGTATGTAAACACGCCACAAAACCTGCATTTCCGTAGCTCCGTCCACAATGGCCGCCTCCTCGATCTCAGAGGGAACTCCCTCAAAGGAGTTTCTCAGCAGTATGATGTTCATTGCCGCCATACCCATTGCTATAACAACAAGCCACTTGTCGTCGGTAATGCCCACAGCCTTAAACACACGCTGGGTATCCAAATAGTTCAGGTACTGAGGTACAAGACCTGCGCTGAACCACATGGTGAATACCAGGAAGAAGTTAAAGCCCTTACGGAACAGCAGACGCTTTTTTGAAAGAGCGTACGCGCCGAACAGGGATATTCCCAACGCCCAGATCGTACCGTAGAAGGTAAGGAAAAGGGTATTTGTATAGGAATTCCAGAACATATTGTCGTTAAACATTGTCGAGAATGCTTCAAACTGAATGTCCTTCGGGAACAAAACGACCTCATTGTACTCTACCGCGTGTCTTCCGCTGATAGACGCCGAAATTGCATACAGGAAAGGGTACAGGCAGCAAAGAGCAAATATTGTCAATAAAGTGTAGCTTATAATTTTGAATATAAGCTCGGAAATTTCGAGTTTTCTTTTCATAACAGCCTCTTATTCCTTTTACTATATTTATACATTTAGTACAGCGATACGTCGGACGCCTTCCGCGCTATGGTGTTCGCACCGATAACCAAAAGCATTCCTATGACGTTGTTCATCATTTCGGCAGCGGACGCCAGACCTTTGGCGGCTCCCGCGATACCCGTTCTTTGCGCAAACGTGGAAACTACGTCGGCGGTAACATAGGTATTGGGGTTGTAAAGAAGCAGAACCTTTTCGTAGCCTATGTTAAGCAGAGAGCCTATTCTTGTGATAAGCATAATTACGATAGTGGACAGGATGCAGGGAAGAACCACATATCTCATCTGTGCCATCTTTCCCGCGCCGTCTATCTGTGCCGCCTCGTAGCTTGTCGGTGAAATTGCGATTATCGCCGCAAAGAACACGATACTGTCATAGCCCGCCGTCTCCCAAATGCCGCTTATCTGATAGATAGCTCGGAAGAAGGACGGGTCGTTCAGAAGACCCGATTGGGCGGTATCGTGACTGATAAAGCCGATCTGTTCAAGGAGCTGTGAAAGAACACCCGTACCCGAGAAAGTCGAGCCCTGCTTAACAAGCATCATTACAAGAGAGGTCATAACAACCGTTGACATGAACTTAGGAAGATATGTAAGAACCTGATATACGCTGCGGCAGATATTTGAACGGATTTCATTGAAAAACAGCGCAATGATTATCGGCATAGGGAAGCCGAACAGAAGTCCGTAAAAGCTGAGCAGGAATGTGTTGCGGAATGCACGCCAAAATTCGATATTTGACGTGAGCAGCGATTTAAAGTTGGAAAAACCGACAAAAAATTGATCCGCAACGGGCTTGATGTCGTCCGTAAGCTTAAAGCAGCCCAACAGCTCATACATCGGGAAATAACGCCAGAACAGGAAAACCAGGATCATCGGTACAAGCATCAGGTAAAGCCGCCAGTCCTTCAGCACTGTTCTGAGAACGTTCAGCCAATGATGCTTTTCCACATCATCACGAACGATCTGTTCCGGATTTTCGATGTAGGTTCCGCTTTCTTCATCGAAAATCAAATAGTCGGTAGCGTTCATTTGCATCTTTGAAACCTCCTAAAATGATATTTTAAAACAAAGTAAAAATGCCGCTTTAGTTCGTTATCCGCAGTTATATAGTTTCAAGCGCGAAAGCCTTACTGTGCGTAAAAGTCCTCCGCCTCTTTTTTTCTTCTTTCCTTATCAATGCGTATAAGATAGCTTTTCTGATCCTCGAAAAGTCCGTCGGCTCTGCGGGAGATCAGGACCACCACTATTGCGAAAAGCAGTGAAAGCGAATCCGTGGTGAGAAACACGATAACTGAATCGAAGGGACCTCCGAAAATAAGACCTACAAGCCAGCGTCCGATTTGCGCCCCGATATAAGCGCACACCGTAAACAAAACGGTAAAATAAAACTTATCCTTGATCTTTGCCTTGCCGAGAAGCTTAAACAGCAGCAGTGCCAAAAGGGAAAAGCAATTTCCGACGCAGTATAAGATTATCTGCTGTTCGGTAGCACCGGAGGCCATGCAAAAAGCCGCCCCGCCTACAAAGGCGTGAATTGCCGCGAATCCTCCCCAGCGCATCATAACGATACAAACCATCGTTATGGTCGGGGACAGCGTGTAGAGCTGATCGGGAAACCATCTTGTGGCCGCCAGCGTCGTGATCGTTTCAAAGACGGCGGTTACAACCGCCAAAATAACGAGGTCGATCGCTCTGTACTGGTTAAAGGTCATTTTGTTCATGTAAAGCCCGTTTTCTAAAATTAGTATTCAATACTTTTACAGTGTATGTACATGTATTGTTAGAAATATATCAAATATTTTTTATCAAAGTTGTAACTTTTTGTGTGATATTTACAAAACATATTGTAACCGATATTTCGACGAATGTATACGCCAAATACAAGACAATTTATGCACAATTCGGACATTTACATTTTTTGTCGATAACCGTTTTATCCCATTAAATTGCGCATTTTGATGAAATCAAACAAAATCCTTAATTGCCAATTGTTGCTTTTTAACAAAAATGTGCATTTAATGTTGAAAAATACTTTGATAACATATATAATCAAATCAGAAGAAAAATATATCATATTTAGTCATTAACCTCGAAAGGAAAGACTATGGAAACGATTCACATTACGAATAAAGACAAGCTTTCGGACATTCTGAAAAATCTGCGCCCCTTTACGCGCGTTATACTTGACAAAGGCGTTTATAGAGAAAAGGTCGAAATCGCCGTGCCTGATATAGAAATTATAGGAGCGGGAAAAAACGATACCGTTATATCTTACGATGATTACGCGAAAAAGCTTGATGAAACGGGTAAGGAATACAACACCTTCCGCACCTATACAATGGCTGTCACCGCGCCGAATGTTACCCTTAAGAATCTTACCGTCGAAAACGATTCGTTGTTTCCCGAAACAAAGGGTCAGGAGGTGGCCTTAACGGTATATGCCGACAATTTTTTCGCCGAGGACTGCCGATTTGTTTCCACGCAGGATACCGTCTTTTGCGGACCTCTGCCTCCCGATCTTATAGAAAGGTACGACGGCTTTTTAAAGGACGAGCTTCGACGTTCGGAATACGAAAAACAGATATTCAAAAACTGTTATATCGCCGGTACTGTGGATTTCATTTTCGGCTGCGGCGATACTTTGTTTGAGAACTGCGAAATAAAATCTCTTTACGATGTAAGGGATCACGGCTACGCCGCCGCCCCTGCCCACGCTCTTGTGCAAAACATAGGCTTCGTATTTAACAAATGCCGCTTTACCTGCGATGAAAGAGTTGAAAGCGGATCGGTATTTTTGGCACGCCCTTGGCGCGACTACGGAAAATCAAGCTTTATAGAATGCCAATACGGCAGGCACATCGCAAAAGCGGGATTTGACAAGTGGAACGATACCGAAAGAGACAAGACCGCCCGTTTTGCAGAATACAAAGCCAAGTGTGAGGGAAGAGTACAATGGAGCAAAATTCTTTCGGAAAATGAAAAAGAAACCCTGCTTGGCTATTTTACGGAAGCTTAAATTTATAGTTTCTCGGTAGTTGGGTTTCTGATTGTTGTTTCTGTTAGTATAGCATGTTGTTTATGTTTTTTCAATAGTTGTTGTAAAATTTTGTTGATTATGCACAAACGGTTAATTCCGAATTAGGGCATATTACCGTTACGATAAAGATAAATAAGGAAGGCTGGTAATCCATGAATAATATAGTCTATGTCGGCAGAAATCTTATTACGTTTTCAATGCACCGTCACTCCCACGAAAGCTGGGAGCTGGTCTACTGTACGGGCGGCAGCGGACAGTTTGTTTTTGACAGCTCCTCTTTAAATTACAGCCTCGGAGATATAGTCATAATCCCCCCCGGAGTGTCTCATATGAACAACAGCGACGAGGGCTTTACAAACATACATATAAATATCAAGGACGCAACATTTCCTTTTAAGAACCCCATAGTTATTTCCGACGACAGCGACAAGCATATTCTGACCTCCTTCAATGACGCCTTTTATTATTTTAACAGCAAGATAAACAACAAGCAGCTGATTATAGAGGCTTTCGGAAATCTTATAGTAAATTACGTGATAGCGTTCCAAAGCACAAAACCGCTCAGAAACGTAGTGGGCGCGATAAAGAGCAATATCATGCAAAACTGCACCGACTGCGATTACGAGCTTGACAAGTACTTACAGACCATTCCTTTCAGCTATGATTATCTGCGCAAGCTGTTCAAAAGCGAAGTGGGCATGACCCCGCACAATTACCTTACCAGTCTGCGCATGCAAATGGCGGAAAAGCTGCTTTGCTCTACCTGCGATATAGAACAGAACGTATCGCAGATCGCTTATGTATGCGGATTTTCGGAGCCGCTGTATTTTTCGAGGGTGTTTAAAAAGAATTTCGGGTGTTCGCCGAAGCATTATGCGGAGAAGATGCAGAAAAGGAAAAATGATGAATAGAATAATAATCAGTGAGATAAAACAAACCGTAAAAGCTCAAAAAGCCTTTACGGTTTATTTTTATTGTTATTTAATTTTCCAAAACCTCGATCAAATCCGTATCATACATCACCATCGCATGATTTTCCCTAATAACCTCCGTACAAACAATATTTTCGGAATCACAATCCACCGTTGTCCTAATAACCTTGCCGCAGCGGTATACCGCGCCGTCCTCCCGTACAAAACGCTCGTCCTCCGCCTTTATGTGATATTTAAAATTCTGCGGCTTGTCCGCTCTAAGCTCACCGCAGAGGTATTCGCCGTCGGTGCTTGCAAGAAGCTGATAGACCCTGTCGGTATCGTTCCGCACGCGGTAATCGAGATAATTGTACATTACGGACGTGCCCGTGCCGAAAGGTATTTGCCTGCCGAAATCGGGAAAAAGGTCGAAGCCGTCATGGTGGTGATGTTCGGTTATAGTAAGCTCGGAATGTAATACCATCCAGTGAATAAGGTTGGTAAACTGACACATACCGCCGCCGGTCCCCGAGGAGGTCTTTCCGTTTGCTATGGTCAGTCCTTCAAGATAGCCCCTGCGCTTGCTGTCTCTGCCCACAAGCCGCCAAAAGGAAAAGGTCTCTCCGGGCTTTATCAAAATGCCCGTAACCTTGGGTGCGGCAATGGAAAGGTTTACCGCCTTGTTCTCCTGAAGCCGCATGTCAACATTGCCAAGGCGGCGGCGTATAAGCGACCTATGAGAGTATAACCGTATCGGAAGCGGTTCGCCGGATTTGTCCGAAGCATACCTTACTTTCCTGTTAAACAAATCGCTTAGCCTGCGCATAAAAATATTTTTTTCAACGGATATTCTGTAAGTCAAGGGTGAGATTTCGCAGAAAAGCTTTCTTTTCATGGTACCGCCTTTTTTATCCGACTGTTTGTAAATAGTTATTTTTGCATCAACTTCCTCATCTTCTCCTCCGCCTTTTCCAGCTTCGCCCTTTCGTTTTCTATCTGCTCCTTGGGAGCCTTAGCCAAAAATCCGGGATTGTTCAGCTTCTTGCTGAGGAAGTCTATATCCTTCTGCACCGCCTTTATTTCCTTTTCTATCCTTGCCGCTTCCTTCTCCGCGTCAACAAGCTCGTCTCTCGGCATAAAGAGCCTTGCGGCGGAGGTAACGGCGGTCATTTTGCCCTCGGTATTATCTATCTTTTCCTTTGCCTCAACGGAGGAAGCCCCCGCAAGACGGGTAAAGAATACAGAGCAGGATTTAAACAGCTCGATTTCCTTGGTTTCAATCTCAAGGGAAGCCTTTTTGGAGGGAGGAACATTCAATTCGCTTCTCTGAACTCTAAGTGCCTTAATCGCGTCAACTATCTTTCCGAAATCCTCCTGCTCCTTGGGGAAGCAAAGCTTTTCGTCATATTTGCACCAGTCGGCGATCATAATGCTTTCGGGCTGATCCTCAACAGGCATGGACTGCCATATTTCTTCGGTGATATAGGGCATAAAGGGGTGCAGTAATTTCAGCAGACCCGCCATTACATACACAAGCACATTCTGCGCCGCCTTTGCGGTTTCTCCGCCCTCGGCGATCCTCGGCTTGGTAAGCTCGATGTACCAGTCGCAGTAAATATCCCAGATAAAATCGTAAACCTTTCCGCAGGCGATACCGAATTCGTAGGCGTCGATATTTGAGGTAACGTCCTTAACAAGCTCATTGTAAAGCGACAAAAGCCACTTATCTTCAATAGGAAGATTTTCCGGCAATACCGCCTTGGTCATATCCTCGGGCAGATTCATCAGAATATAGCGTGAAGCGTTCCAAAGCTTGTTGGCAAAGTTTCTGCTGTTATTGAGCTTCGCTTCCGACCAGCGCATATCGTTTCCTGGAGCGTTGCCCGTGATAAGAGTGAGCCTTAACGCGTCCGCGCCGTACTGCTCGATTATTTCCAGCGGGTCAACACCGTTGCCGAGAGATTTTGACATCTTCCGTCCTAAGCTGTCACGCAGAAGGCCGTGGATATAAACGTCGGTAAAGGGCTTTTGTCCCGTGTAGTGCAGACCGCTGAATATCATTCTCGATACCCAGAACGGGATAATATCGTAGCCGGTTACCAAGGTATTCGTGGGATAGAAATATTCGTAGTCCTCGGTCTTTTCGGGCCAGCCCAAAGTGGAAAAAGGCCACAGCGCGGAGCTGAACCATGTGTCTAAAGTGTCGCCGTCCTGTACCATTGCCGCTCCGCACTCGGGGCATTTGTCGGGTGCGGCAGCGGAGATCATCTCATGACCGCATTCCTTGTTTGTGCAGTAGTAAGCGGGAATCCTGTGACCCCACCACAATTGACGGGAAATACACCAGTCGCGGATATTTTCCATCCAGTGGAGATAGCCGTTTTCAAAACGCTTGGGGATATATCTCAATTCTCCAGATTTTACAACGTCAATAGCGGGCTGCGCAAGCTCCTTCATTGAAACGAACCACTGCTTTGAGCAGCGAGGCTCAACTACTGTATGGCAGCGTTGACAAGTGCCGACATTGTGAACATGCTCTTCTACCTTAACAAGCAGACCCAGCTCCTCCAGATCGGCAACCATTGCTTTTCTTGCCTCGTAGCGGTCCATGCCCGTGTATTTTCCGCCTTTTTCGTTAATGGTGGCGTCCTCGTTCATAACGTTTATGATCTCGAGATCATGACGAAGTCCAACCTCATAGTCGTTAGGATCGTGAGCGGGAGTGATTTTTACAACACCCGTTCCGAATTCCATGTCAACGTATTCGTCGGCGATTACGGGTATTTCCTTGTTAACCAATGGCAAAACGACTTTTTTGCCTATTATGTTCTTGTAGCGTTCGTCCTCGGGATTTACCGCAACGGCGGTATCACCAAGCAGCGTTTCGGGACGGGTGGTGGCTATTTCAACAAAGCCGCTGCCGTCGGCAAAGGGGTATTTGATATGCCAGAAATGACCCGACTGCTCCTCGTATTCGCACTCAATATCGCTGATACTGGTCTTGCAGTTGGGACACCAGTTGATTATTCTTTCTCCGTGGTAAATAAGCCCCTCATTGTAAAGGTCAATAAATACCTTCTGAACCGCCTTTGAGCAGCCCTCGTCAAGAGTAAAGCGCAGTCTGTCCCAATCGCAGGAGCAGCCTAATTTTGTAAGCTGCTGACATATTCTGCCCGCGTACTTTTCTTTCCAGTCCCACGCTCTTTCAAGAAAGCCCTCTCTGCCCACGTCGTCCTTTGAAAGTCCCTCTTCCTTCATTGCCGCAACTATTTTAGCCTCGGTGGCGATGGAAGCATGGTCTGTGCCGGGAAGCCAAAGGGTGCAGAAGCCCTGCATTCTCTTGTAGCGGATTATAATATCCTGAAAGGTTTCGTCAAGGGCGTGTCCCATGTGGAGCTGTCCCGTAATATTGGGTGGGGGGATAACTATTGTAAAGGGGGTCTTGTTTTTGTCGATCTCGGCATGGAAGTACTTTTTGTCAAGCCATGTCTGATAGATTCTATCCTCAAAATCCTTTGGAGAATAGGTTTTTGCCAGTTCTTTTTTCATATGTTGTTTATGTCCTTTCTTTTTTAACTTTTATTAAGGCATGTATACGCTATCGTCGCCCATAGCGTCAAAATGACGTCTGTATCTTTTGGGTATCCTTATATCGGAGAAGTAGCCAATATCCGACAGAATGCTGGAAATCGCCGTAAAGCCGTCGTTATAAAAACGGATAATTCTTTTTTGCCTGTCTTTTATCCCGCGGTAATCGGCAGGGCAGACAAAGGTCCATTCCGCAGATTCCTCGTCCGCAACTATTCGGTAATACCTATCAATATAATCGGGATTTAACCCGAAGTGCGAAAGAAGAATATGATGCTCAAAGCTGTCGTCAAGCAGAGACAGCAGCACAGGCTCGTTTTCGTCAAATGGAATAGCAATAATCAGCGGTTCTTTTTTCTTGATGTATCCGTTTACCGTTTCTTCATCGGGATATTTTTTATAGGTCATTTTTCCCCCTTTTCTTTATTTCTTGTACCTTTTATTTTATGTATTGCCGTTATTTTTAAGCATTGCCTTTATTGCTTTATCGAAATCGGATTCTATTTTTTGAGTTTTATTGAAAATGTCATATTCGGCGTAAGCCTTGTCCTGCGCTTCCTTATGCGAAACTCTTCCTTTGTTTTTCATCAAGGTAATTTTTCGCTATTCCCGCGTCGGATTTTAAAATACGTCCGTCGGGAGCGTTTTTCCAAGTGGTAAGCCCCATATTTTCCTTTTTGTGATCCGCTGTATCATATACGATTTCCGCTGCCGTTTTTCCCGTAATGGCATAATGGAACTTATTTTGTATTGAGGAATAAAATTTATATGCCGTATCGGAGCTTTTATCGTAGTCAATGCTGCACTCCGCAAAAATATCGGTGACCTGCTGCCAGATTCTGCGCTCGCTTGCCCTGATTGAACGCACACGTTCAAGCAGGGCACGGAAATAATCCTTGCCGAAAAGGGCTTTCCCCTGCTTCAATCTTTCATCGTCCATGGCGAAGCCCTTTATCATATATTCCTTAAGGACTTTGGTCGCCCATATGCGGAATTGGGTGGCGCGCCGAGAGTTTACGCGGTAGCCTACGGAAATTATCGCGTCAAGATTATAGTGATCAACAGACCTTTTTACTTGCCTGTTTCCTTCGGTTTGAACTACCGAGATTTTCTCGGCAGTTGATTCATAAACCAACTCTCCCTCGGAGTAAATATTTTTTAAATGAAGGGATATATTGTCCGAGGAACAATCAAAAAGCTCCGCCATTGCTCTTTGCGTAAGCCATATGCTTTCGCCCTTGACGACAGCATTTATCGTAATATCTTCATTTTCCGCCTTGTACATAATAACTTTCATTTCTTTATCAAAATCCACAATTTTCACGCCCTTTTATTGAAATTATGATACATCAAACGGAAAAATTATACTACCCGTCCACCAAAATCGTCTTATTATTTGTAAAAATAACCATTCCCGGCTTCGCCCCGTTAGGCTTTTTAACATACCTTACCTTAGTATAGTCCACGGGAATTTTCGTCTGTCCCTTCGCCTTTGAATTTGAAGCGGCAATCTGCGCCGCTTCAACTATGGTGCTGTCGGGTATTTCCCTACCCTTGGCGAAAACTATAACATGCGCTCCCGGTATATCCTTGGTGTGCAGCCACAAATCCTCGCCCTTGGCGGTTTTAAGTGTAAGTCTGTCGTTTTGCAGATTGTTTCTGCCCACCCATATGTCAAAGCCGTCCTTGGATTTAAGCTTGATAGGCTGCAAGGGCTTTACCGCCTTATCTGAAGTCTTGTTTTTGCCCTTTTTGAGATACCCCTCTCCCGACAGCTCCAGGCGTATTTCCTGCAATTCCGCGTCGGTCTGCGCTCTTGCCGCCGAATCGAAAACGCTGTCCAAGTAAACAAGCTCCTGCTTTTCCTTTTCGATAAGCTTAGTCAGCATTTTTTCCGCGGTATCAAGCTTCTTGTACTCATTATAGCACTTCTGCGCGTTCTGCGAGGGGGTAAGTCTTACGTCAAGCTTTATGGTCTCGGGCTTCCCCGTAATGTAATTATCCACCGTTATTTCGTTCATTCCCTTTTCCATGCGGTAGATATTGGCGGAAAGAAGATCGCCGCGGACTCGGAATACCTCCCGTTCCCCGCAGGCCGCAAGCTCGCCCTTTTGCAGCTCCAGCTTTTTTGCGGTTCTGTTATATATGGCCAAAATCGATTTCAACAAATCGCCAGAACGCTGCTTCATGCGCTCCGCCCGGGCCCTTCCCGAGAAAAATCCGTCAAGAAGCTTTGAGGGCGAATCAAATTCCTTTTGTATCATTGCCGCGCCGTACTGCTCTGTGGGAACAAAGGTAAAATCGATCGGCTTTCCGTTTTTATCGTATACAGTCACAAATTTTGCGCAGCTCTCCGACTGAGAAACCGAAAGAGCGTTTTTAAGCCTGTTCAAAAAGAATTCAAACCGTTGAAAACGCTCTTTGTCTGAAAGGCAATTACAGGGCACGTCAATATCCCTTGCGGTATAAAAAGCCCATTCCCTGCACAAAACAGGGCTTACTCCCTCAAATACCTTTATAAGCGTTTTTTCAAGCTTTTGCTCCGGGAAAACCAAAAGCCGTTCTTTTGCTTCCTCGGCTGTGCAAAAGCGCAGATCAAGCCTGTCCTCTTTCGGAGGAGCTTCGTAAAGTATCCCGGGCAAAATACGCCTGATTGCGGAAACATCGTCGCCTATGCGCTTAATGCTGTCCACCACACGCATTTCCCCGTTTTTTTCGGTAAGCAGTATTATATTGCTGCACCTGCCCAAAAGCTCCACCGAAAGGCGGTTGCGAACAATATCCCCTATTTCGTTTACGCATTCAAAATCAAACGCCAGTACTCTTTCCAAGCCCTCCTGCGTTATATCCAAAAGTCGCCCGCCGCTTAAATGCTTTCTTAACAGCATGCAAAACATTGGCGGAGATTGGGGATTGTCGGCAATGCCTTCGGTTATACATACCCTTGCCGCGGAGGGGTTGGCGGACATGGCGATCCTGAACGCGCCGTTAAAACCTCTTAGTGTTATTGTCAGCTCGTCTCTCGCGGGCTGATGTATTTTATCCACTCTCGAGCCGATAAGCCCTTTGGCTGTCAGCTCGTTTTTTACCAATGAGAGAAACGCTCCGTCAAGTGACATAACGGCCCCTTTCTTTTTAAAATTAAAATTTAAGAAACGTATTTGCCGCAGATTTTTACGATGTGTACGTTTTTACCGAATTCATACTAATCCTTTTTAAAACTGTGGGATTAGTGTTTCGGGTGCAACCCTTTTTAAACTATGGATTTCATAGTTTAAAAAGGTTGGTATCAGCAATACCTTAATATATCTTCACTGTTTTCAGCAATAAACGCTTCAATTCCGAGATCCGCTTCAATATCCGCGGAAATTTTACCGCAGATAATATTTTCGGTATGAAAATGTCCCGCGTCTATTAAGGTGATTCCTCTGTTCAGGGCTTCGACAAAGCCGCTGTGCTTAACGTCGCCCGTTATCAAAGCGTCGCAGCCCATTTTGGCGGCGTTGGCTACATTCTCCTCGCTGCCGCCCGCGCCCGAGCAAACGCCTACCGTTTTTATAATGCGCCCGCTGTCGTAATATCTTACGGTGTTGCAGTGAAAAGCCGATTTACACGCAGCGGCAAGCGCGGAAGCGTCCGCCACAAAATCAAGCTCAACTATCCTTCCGTAACCGCTGCCGTCCTTGTGTATGGGCTCCAGCACCTTTGCTTCCCCCTTGAATTCCAGCAGCTCCAGCATCATGTCGCTTATGCCGTTTTTGCATATATCGATGTTGGTATGAGCGCAGATCGCGCTGATCCCGTTTTTTATAAGAATATTTATGGGATTGTGTATTTCTATCGCGCTTAGCTTATGAAAAATCAACGGGTGGTGGGAAACTATAAGCTCAGCCCCGCGCAAAGCCGCTTCCTCCGCCACCTTTCTGGTAATATCAAGACAGACCGCTATTTTTGTAACGGTTGCGTCCATACTGCCTACCAAAAGTCCCGAATTGTCAAAGCCGTCCTGTGTGCTAAAGGGTGCAAAGCTGTCGATATAACGGTAAACGTCTCCTACTGTCACTGTCATTTCCGCCGTTTCCTTTCTGTTTTTTATTTTTTAAAGCCGTAAAGTATAGTCCCGTATTTTTAAAAAAAGCAATAAAAAGCAATGGAAAAACCGATTGCCCGCTAACAAAAAAATTCGGGATTCATAAAGGGTATAACAAGCTCCGCTGCTTCCCCTTTATCGTCCATGGCCCAATACCCGCTGTAAACTCCGTCACCCAGTCCGCTGCTGAACATGATCAGCCTGTTTCCGCTTTTCGGGAATCGCCAAAGAATAAAATCTCCGTACGGCGTTTGCAGCTCGGGATATTTTTTATAGCTTTCGGCAAAAAGCTCCATAAAATAATCGTCATATATATTTTTGCCCGGATTTGCGTTATGCCAATCCGTTGTAAATTCGTAAAATTCCTTCGAAAGCGATCTGTCCGCAAAGCAGGCCATTCCCGCGTCAACTCCGAAAAAGCTGAACACTCCCGGCTTGTTGTAATCCTCAGAGGTATGACCCTCAGGCATCGCAAGCTTATATTCGGCCGCGCACGCTTCTTTTATTTTCAGCCGCGCCGCGGCTACTCTGATGCCGACCGTCTCCGAACGCAAAATCGAAAGCTCAACGGAATAGCTTCCCGCGGGGATTTTGCCTTCAAGAGCGGTTTGATACTTACTGCCCAAATATGCCAACGGATCGGCCAGAACTATTTCACCCGTCGGAAAATCCGCTTCTCCCACAGTAAAATTTTCCGTACCGAATCTGCCGTCCCACAGGCTTTGAAAAAAATCCAAGGGATATGTATCATGGTTTAAAAATTTCAGATTTTTTTCAAAGCCTGTCTGTATCGGAGATTTCTCGGGCTGCACCGCCTCCCGCTTTTCTTCGTTTTTATTCTTTTTTCCTTTGCCGAACAATTTCAAGAGTACAACATCCTTTCCTATACAAAACGCTCTTCCAGTTCCCTTTTCAATTCAAGATACTTAGGTTCGCCCTTTCCCATTTTTTCCAGCTTGTTAAGTACTTTTTCAAGATAAAGCCTATCGGAATTTTTCCCCATAAAAGCAAACGCGTCGTCTATGTCTTTCTTTGCTCCCGTATATGAGCAAAGCATTACCGTATACACCTTTTTTGAAACCGCCGCCGTTTTTTCCTCTATTATCTCCAGACCCATTTTATACAGTTCCCGGCGCAAAATAAAGTCCTTGGTCATGGGCTGCAAAATAAAATGAATATCCCCATTCAAAAATGAACAGCGGGAAATAATATCCGCTATCATCTCTCCGCCCATTCCCGCTATTATAACATCGTCCACGGGCGGTACCTTATCCAGACCGTCGCATTTTATAAGCGTTATATCCGTAATGCCGTACAGCTCCGTTGTCGCTTTCGCGCAGGCTAACGGACCGTCGGAAATATCGGTGGCAATAACGCCTTTAGCCCCCCGCTCTGAAAGGTAGCAGGGGACAAAAGCGTGATCTGTTCCGATGTCGGCAATTCTTTTGTCAAGACGAACCATTTCGGCAACGGTTTTCAGCCGCCTGTCCAAATGAAGCCGTTGAGGTTTCTTTACAGTTTCGGTGTTTAAGCTCATTTGACCCGATTACTTATTTACAGCGTCGTTAAGCTTCGAAACAAGTGCTTCGGGATCAACTCCGTGAACGGCGCAGGCCTGCGCTACGCTTTCGCCTCTTGCCGAGGGACAGCCTAAGCAGTGCATTCCCATTTCAAAGAAAAAGGGTGCCGCCGCCTCCGCGTTAAAATCGAGAATATCGCCGATAATTGTATCTTTTGTGATTTCCATGGTATTTTCCTTTCTTTTTAAGGGCTTAAAAAATATTCTTGCCATTTAATACTAATCCCTTTTAAAACTGTTGGATTAGTGTTTAGTGTGCAATCCCTTTTTAAACTGTGGGTATTTCGTCAGTTTAAAAAAGGGATTGGCATAAACCAAAAATTCTTTTGCGCCCTTTGATTTTATTATATGTAGTTTTATTATACACCATTTTTATTTAAAATACAAGAGGGGATATTATTGTATTTATACCAATCCCTTTTAAAACTGTGGATATTGCGTCAGTATAAAAAGGGATTGGTATTGCTGCATTTAAGTTTCCCCAAAATTCAATGAAGAAATAAAAAAAGAGGCATAACCAAAAGAAAAAAGCACCTCAAAAAATGAAAAACAAACAATGCACAACACAATTGCAAATTATCGGCATCTGCAAATTGACAAGCTAACCTAAGTGATATTTTACGCACATATTTTTTGAAGCAAACAACTAAAAAATGAGCACTACGCATAGAGGGGGGTAAGGAAAGGATTCTTAAGGTGAAACCTAAGGGGGGAGAGTGTCGGAACAAGCTCCGCAAACACTTAATCTTTCTTTATTTCAAAATTAAAGCTGTTATTCATCGCTTTTTCGGAGCTTGTTTCGGC